>NZ_JAAZQW010000004.1:0-109935 GCF_012371415.1 Acinetobacter sp. A3 | reverse complement strand
CATATTTGGCACGCCATTTATAAAAGGTAGCATTACTCATGCCGTGTTCACGGCAAAGGGTCGCTACAGGTGTGCCAGATTCTGCCTGTTTCAAGATGGACATGATCTGACTGTCAGTAAATTTAGATGTTTTCATGCAGAATCTCCTGCTCGTATCTTAAGAGAAAATTCTACTTTTAGATCCTATTATTTTTAGGGGGATTACCACTATCCTGCTCCATCTTTTTTTCTTTTTTGAAAATAAATAGTTATATTTTCCCTCACCACCCAACCAATGCTTTTATTAATTTTCAGGCAAAAAAAATCCCACATGGGAATGTGGGAAAACTAAGAAACTACAGCAATGTTCTATTCGCTTATTTTATCGTCATTCACTTGATATTCACTGGCAGAAAATTACAATTTCTTGCTGTGTTTTAAATCAATACATACCATTCAAACATCTCAACTTTAACGCTGATGTAAGGCCATAGAGTCTGATCATGGTTTTCGATCTAACTCGACCAATCCCTGACGGGCTTCAGTAATGATCATCTGGATTTCTTCATTCTGTTTTTGCTTCTGATCAAAATATACATACACACCCAGTGAAATTCCCACAGCTAAAATGATCAGTGCCATGCTGATGATTACATTTTGATTCATTGTATTTTGCTCAATCTTTCTTAGCCATCATTATGTGATGCAAGTCACATTTACAACAATAACAAAAAAGCTCAAAACCTACAAATAAAATACAATATTGTAACTACATTATAAAAATCACTTTATAATTTAACAATATAAGAAAAACCAAAATATAACGTCTATTCAAATAATATTTTTATAAAATTCAATTATCTTTAAAAATTCTTGTAAGCATCTTGCAAACTGTACTATCGCTTTGAGTAAAGTGTAATATTTAGGACGTTGTTGCTAAAAAAGATCCTGTGGAAACTTTAAAATTCACCCTAAAATTTAAAAATATTAATAAACAAAAAGTTAGTCGTTTTTTTCAATTCAAACATCAAAATATGATTTTAGATAGACCCAAAGCATTTGGCATTTTGTTTCAGATGAACCCTATATTTCTGTAATCAAATATACCAAACACTACAAAGAAGCGGCTCAAAGTGTGGATTTCACAATAAATACTTGTAAACCCTTCCTCAACCGCTTAGCTTCAAAACTAGACAACTGCTGTGTTTAAACCACGATAACTCTTACAATGATGGTCTGATTTTCTTCGTTTTCTTCAGTGAGTTGTAAACGCTTCTGCTCTTTGCTGATCACTCTAAATCGCATATTTTGATATTCGATAATATTTGGTATTTGATCAAAATATTGAGCATCTGCCTCAATTTCTTCCTGAAACAAAGGTGTACCCAATTGATAATCCAAACTTTTTAATACCATATATTTTACTGTTGTTTTCATGAGCACCTGCCTTATCTTACTTTTTGCTTTACTTTTATTTGTATCATCGTTTATGCCCTGATTAAACTCATAATTGTAAATTTCGCTGTATTTATATGAAGTTAAATCAGCAGTGATGAGATTAAAACCAATTTTAGATTGATGATTTTCCGCACAAGTACAGAAAATTCAGTACACTTAAATAGCTTACTCTATTCCCTTGCAGATGAATCATGCTCAAACATTGCTGTGCCTTACTTGAACAACGCCAACTAACAGTGGCTTTTATTGAAAGTGCCAGTTCTGGTTATTTATGTAGCCAATTTTCTATCTATAAAAATAGTGGTGCGAATATTTTACTCGGTGGATTGGTCAGTTACGATCCAAGCATTAAACGTGAAATCCTGAAAGTCAGCGCAGAACTAATTGATACTTATACTGCTGAATCACCCGAAGTCACTCAAGCCATGGCAATTCAGGGGCAAAAGTTATTTAGCCGTGCGGACTTTGTTGTAGCGTGCACAGGTTTACTCAAACCAGGTGGCAGTGCCACACCTGAAAAACCTGTCGGGACATTTTTTATCGCCATTCAATATCTGCAGCAGACTTATCATTACCAATATTTTTTAGAAGGTGATCCTTTACAACGTCTAGAACAATTAACCAATTTGGTTGCTCAAAACCTGATTGATTTAATCCAGCAAGATTCTAATACGCCAACGACATCTTGAAATAAACTAAAAAATAAACTGCATAATTCACACACTTTTTTCATGGTTCAGTCGTACACTCGTTTTATGTATAAAGTGGGTGATCTATGCCATGCGCTACAACACTATTCTGTTCATTACCGCCAGTTTATGGCTACCCAATTTTGCTTTTGCAACTGTTGGTGGTCCACAAAATATTGAAGTTTTAGGTTTAGATCAAGCAGATCAAAAAGTCTATTTAATGCGACATTATTTAGATGGTCGTGGTCGTTTACCGCAATTGTATTACTATCAACTCAACCGTACACAAACGAATTCCAAACAGTCACCTGTAAAACTGATTGAGGTTAAATCACTGTATATCAATCCAAAAACCAAACGCATTGATTATGATCAGAACAGTCAAAAATTTGATCGTGAAATTGCTAAAATTAAAAAGCGGTTGAAACCTTTAACGCCAATCCGTGCCAGTTCTGCCAAAATTCAAATCCTTTCAAAGAAGACAGTCTACGTCGCATCGTGGTTTGATCCTGAAATTAAAGTTCCTCAATTTAGCTACACCTACCGCATACGATATGGCAAGTATAAAAGTCCTGTCCAAAAGGCAGTGGATTATAAAACAGGGTTAAGTATTTCTCAGCGCTATCAAATTCCGCAACACAATAAAGTGTTAATGACCGTGAAATATTTAGGTATCCCTTTTGAAACAGGTTATAGCATTGAAGACCCTGTGATACTAACGCCTTAAATCTGCTCAATAATTTACTGCTCAAAAAATAAGGTTCCATTCACTCAGAATGAAACCTTATTTTTAGTCTAAAAGCAGTATTACCAAACCAACATTCTGGCTATGCTGCTTTTTAGAGTGCCAATTAAGCTGCTGAACGCTCTGCAATTGGTACAACTTTGCGTAATTCAGGACCAGTATAATCTGCACTTGGACGGATAATACGGTTATCAGCACGCTGTTCCATTACGTGAGCAGCCCAACCGGTTACACGACTCATCACAAAAATCGGGGTGAACAGTTTAGTTGCAATACCCATGAAGTGATAAGCAGACGCATGGAAGAAATCAGCATTACAGAATAATTTCTTCTCACGCCACATCACTTCTTCACAACGTACTGATACAGGATAAAGCACAGTATCGCCTACATCTTGCGCTAAACGCTCAGACCAAATTTTGATGATGCCATTACGTGGATCATTGTCTTTATAGATAGCATGACCAAAGCCCATGATCTTTTCTTTACGCTCAAGCTTGCCCAGCATTTCACGCTCAGCTTCTTCTGGCGAGGTCCAGTTTTCAATCATTTCCATCGCAGCTTCATTGGCACCGCCATGCAATGGACCACGTAATGAACCAATCGCACCTGTAATACATGAATGCATGTCAGATAAAGTTGATGCGCAAACACGTGCCGTAAAGGTCGATGCGTTGAACTCATGCTCTGCGTATAAAATTAATGATACGTTCATCACTTGTTCATGCAATTCATTTGGTTTTTCACCACGTAATAAATGCAGGAATTGTGCACCGATTGAGTCATCGTCAGTATTTTCTTCAATACGTACGCCATCGTGACTATAACGATACCAATAGCAGATAATGGCTGGCAGAGTTGCCAAAATACGGTCTGCAACATCTTGTTGCTGTTCAAATGACTGTTCGGTTTCTAGGTTACCCAACATTGAAACACCTGTACGCATCACATCCATTGGGTGTGAATCTGCAGGAATACGCTCAAGCACTTCTTTCAATGCTTGTGGCAATGCACGTAAAGATTTCAATTTTGCTTTATAGGCAGCCAATTGCTCTGAAGTAGGCAATTCACCAAAGAAAATCAGGTAAGCAACTTCTTCAAACTGGCAGTTTTCTGCCAAGTCTTGTACATCATAACCACGGTAGGTTAAGCCTGCGCCACTTTTACCTACAGTTGAGAGTGAAGTTTTACCCGCCACTTGTCCGCGCAATCCTGCGCCTGTGAGTACTTTTCCTTCAGCCATTTTTTTAATTCTCCTGTTTGAACAGCTTGTCTAATGTGTTTTCAAAAGTGTGATAATCAAGGAATTCGTATAATTCTTTACGTTGCTGCATTTTGTCTAAGACATTAACTTGAGTGCCATCTTTACGAATAGATTGCATCACTTCTAAGGCAGCTTTTTGCATGGCACGTGTTGGTGAAAGTGGATACAACACCATACGAATACCCTGCTCCGCCAATTCTTCTGTGGTGTAGTATGGGGTATCACCAAATTCAGTAATGTTTGCAAGTACTGGTACACCAACTGCATCACATACTGTTTTATACATGGTAATGTCTGTCATCGCTTCAGCAAAAATTGCATCTGCACCCGCTTCCACACATGCACAAGCACGGTCAATCACCGCTTGCAAACCTTCTTTTTGCAAGGCATCTGTACGTGCCATGACTACAAAGTTTGAATCAGTTTTTGCATCAACCGCAGCTTTAATTCGATCGACCATTTCTTGCTGAGTTACAATTTCTTTGTTTGGACGGTGTCCGCAACGCTTTTGTGCAACCTGATCTTCAATGTGTACTGCAGCAGCACCTGCAGCAATCATTTGCTTAATACTGCGGGCAATATTAAATGCACCACCCCAACCTGTATCAATATCCACCAATAATGGAGTATCTACACGCTCAGTAATACGACGCACATCTTCCAAGACGTTGTCTAAACTGGTCATGCCCAAGTCAGGTAAACCGTAAGAGTAATTGGCGACACCTGCGCCAGATAAATAAATGGCTTTATAGCCAACCTGCTTTGCCATCATTGCAGCATAAGCATTTACCGTGCCGATAATTTGTAATGGCTTTTCCACTTCTAAAGCTTGTCTGAATCTTAAGCCCGCAGATGTTTGTTCTATCATCTTCCTTTCCGCTTTTCTTACTATATTTTTCGAGGTTTGAGTATATCGGGAATGCAACGCTGCGCCATGACTTTTTAGAATCTATGCTCTAAAACTTTAGTCAAATAATTCGAAATTTTATTGCACAATAAATTTTCGTGATATTGCTTATTATTTAAATTTAATAAACATAGCTTTTTTGCATACTAAATAAGCAAAATTTAGCTTATTTTGAGTGTATTTCTATTTTTTCTAAATTCAAGCACGCTGCCCGTACACTTCAACACAGCACGCTGTGCATAAATTTGCTATAATAACAATCTCTCCCTTTGATCATTTGCTGAAATTTTATCCAATATGCAAGATATCGCTCATTTAACCCCTTTCGGTAAAGATGTCCCTCCTACAAAGCGTGGACATGAGCGATGTGTGGCGCTGCTCGTCAGTGCAACTGATCTGTTTTTAGAACGTGGCTACGATGCAGTATCTTTAGATGATATTGTGCAGCATGCTGGCGGTTCTAAAGCTTCTATTTATAAATACTTTGGTAATAAAGAAGGCTTGTTTAAAGCAATTTGTGATTATCGCCGTGACAAGTTTTTTCAGGATATTCACATCCCTTTTGAACAAATAGATTCCAATTTACGTGGTTATTTAATTCAGACCTTGCTGAATTTTTATCATCATATACTAGCGCCTGAAAATGCAGCTTTTATGCGTTTAGTTTTAGAGCAAAGTCAGCGCAACCCTGACATTGCCTTGCATATTCATGAGCGCGGCCCTCTGCACGTACAATTGTGCATTGCCAAAGTGCTAGAGCATGCCAGCCAACAAGGGCTCATTCGCTGCGAACACCCTGTTTATTCGGCACAATTGTATTTTGGGATTTTAAGAAATTTAGAATGGCGCATTATTATGGGCATTCCAAAACAAGAAACTGAACAAGAAACAATCAATTATGTAAGTTATTGTGTAGATCGCTTTCTAGACGCCCATCAAAAAGTCTAGTTTTTTTGCAATTTCTTCATCCTATAGTATATTAGCCGATTCCCTTTTTCACTTAACCAACCAACAACTAATTGTTGTTTTTCTCATTCAGCAATTATTGTGGAGTAACGAATGGCTCTACGTCACTTTCTAACATTACGCGATTTATCGACTTTAGAACTGAATCAAATTTTGCAACGCGCCATTGAGCTCAAGCGTAAACAGCATAACAATGAAGTTTTCCAACCCTTTGTGGGCAAAGTCTTGGGAATGATTTTTGAAAAATCTAGTACCCGAACTCGTGTATCGTTTGAAGCAGGTATGAGTCAGTTTGGTGGCAGCGCAATTTTCCTATCATCACGTGACACACAGTTAGGTCGTGGTGAACCGATTGAAGATTCTGCACGTGTCATTTCAAGCATGCTTGATATAGTGATGATTCGTACTTTCGGACATGACATTGTAGAACGTTTTGCATCTTATTCAAAAGTTCCAGTGATCAATGCTTTAACGGACGATCACCACCCTTGCCAGTTACTTGCAGACATGCAAACTTACTTAGAGCATCGCGGTTCAATTGAAGGTAAAACCGTGGCTTGGATTGGTGATGGTAACAACATGTGTAACTCTTATATTGAAGCTGCGCACATGTGGGGCTTTAATTTAAAAATTGCAACGCCTAAAGGCTATGAACCTGAACAACGTTTCCTGTCTGAATTTGCACACTGTGTAGAATTAGTAGACTCTGCTGAAGATGCCGCAGTCAATGCTGACCTGATTGTGACCGATGTTTGGGCGAGTATGGGGCAGGAAGAAGAACAAAAAATCCGTGAAAAAGCCTTTGCAGACTATCAAGTCAATGAGCGCTTGATGGACTTGGCACATCCAGATTGCTTGTTTATGCATTGTTTACCTGCGCACCGTGGTGAAGAAATTTCTGAAAATATGCTAGATCATAAAAACGCTGTGGTTTGGGATGAAGCAGAAAACCGCTTGCATGCTCAAAAAGCATTGGTTGAGTTTTTATTGAACGAAAACCTCAAAAAAGACTAAGCAACTTCAAAGCATTGAGTACACTTTGATGAGTTTTGTTACAAACAGCACCAAATGGTGCTGTTTTTTATTTGGCTCGCTATAATCTGAAACGACGGTTATTTTCTAAAATTTCAAAAAGAGCCTAGATGAATAATATGATGTATAAAACACTTGCGACAATAACACTTTGCGCAGCTGCAATGCTTGCTCATAGCACAGCCTATGCTAAACCTAGCGAATTAGACCAATATTTGGTTCAGCACGATATTTTAACGGCTGACTACAAAATTAAAAATGTAACAGCTTTAAAAGAAATTTTAGATGTAATTAGCGATGAAGATTCACGCACTATGCCGTATCAAGTCGATCAAAATACCGTGATTGAACAAAGTACAACTACAGACAAGCAAATTAACATTCGCGGTATGATTATTTCACCCGATTTTACTCAATTTGTAGAAAGCACGGGCTACAACAATGTTAAAAACATGATTAAACAAAACTTGATTCATAACTGCGATTCAATGTTTGAGCATCAATTTCAGCGTGTAAATCCGTATGTATTGAATTTACAACTCAGTGCAGAGAAAACACAATTTAATGTGCTATTGCCGAATAGTGAATGTAAATTTAAAGCAGATTAAATAAAAATTCTATAAACATCACATCCTCATTACAGGTTTAATAGGTTGAATACTCGATAAACATTTGAGATTTAACGTATTAAACCTTGAGGTTGTAAAATAATAATCAATGCACCCAAAATGACCACCATTCCCCCGAACATATCCCAACGGGTCAAATTAACCTGATCCACATACTTTAGCCAAATTAAAGCGGTGCAAATATAGATTCCGCCATACGCTGCATAAATTCGCCCCGATGCCGCAGGATGCAAAGTAAGCAACCACACAAAAGCCGCTAAAGCCAAAACTGTTGGCACCCAAAGCCACTGCGATTTTCCCTGATTCAAAATTAAATAAGGAAAATAACAACCTAATATTTCCATCACTGCTGTTATAAAAAATAAGAGCAAGGTACTGGCAATTTTTGTGATCTGAACATCCATAAGCGACTTTACTTAAAAGTGGAATACATAAAAAATAACCCATGTTGAACATGGGTTATTTTCATTCATGATAATGCAATATAAACGTTAAGCTGGTTCAGCAGTTTGATCTTCAAATACTTCAAGTTTCAAACCAACCGCTTTACCATTCTCTTTCTTCACAGAAACAGCGACATTACCACCCTGTTCAGCCAATTCACCGAATAAAATCATTTCTGCTAATGGTTTCTTCAAGTGTTCCTGAATCAGGCGTTGCATTGGTCGTGCTCCCATCAAGCGATCATACCCATGCTCAGCCATCCATTCACGTGCATCCTGATCGACCTCAAGAATGACTTTTTTATCATCCAATTGAGCTTGTAATTCAGTCAAGAATTTATCTACTACATTCTCAATCACGGTAGTTGGTAGCGCCTTAAATTGAATCACACCATCTAAACGGTTACGGAATTCTGGCGAGAAGGCTTTTTTCATTGCTTCTTGGTTGTCATTACTGTTGTCTTGATCCATGAAACCAATGCTGACTCGTGAAATACTTTCTGCACCAATATTGGTAGTCAGTACTAAAATCACATTACGGAAATCTGACTTACGACCATTATTGTCGGTCAATGAGCCGTGATCCATAATTTGCAGCAATAAGTTAAATACATCAGGATGTGCTTTTTCAATCTCATCTAGCAACAACACACAATGCGGGTTTTTATGAATCGCATCAGTGAGTAAGCCACCCTGATCAAAGCCTACATAACCCGGAGGCGCACCAATTAAACGTGAAACCGCATGACGCTCCATATATTCAGACATATCAAAGCGTACTAATTCCACACCTAACAATTTGGCCAACTGCTTGGTCACTTCAGTTTTACCCACGCCTGTAGGGCCTGCAAAAACGAAGCTGCCGACTGGTTTGTCTGGTGTTTTTAAGCCAGCGCGTGACAGTTTAATTGCAGATGCCAAAGCTTCAATGGCTTCATCTTGCCCAAATACCACACGTTTTAAATCACGTTCTAAATATTCAAGTACGCTCTTGTCATCTTTAGATACAGTTTTAGGTGGGATACGTGCAATTTTCGACACGATATCTTCAATGTTTTCAACTGTGATTAAGGTGTCATCCTGCTCGGCTCTTAAACGGCGCTGTGCACCCGCTTCATCAATCACATCAATGGCTTTGTCTGGCAAGAAACGGTCATTGATAAATTTAGCCGATAGCTCTACCGCAGACACCAAGGCTTTATCGTCATATTTTACATGGTGAAATTCTTCAAATTTCGATTTTAAACCACGTAAAATATCAACCGTTTCTGAAATTGAAGGTTCATTGACATCAATTTTTTGGAAACGGCGTGACAGCGCATGATCTTTTTCAAATACCTGACGATATTCTTGGAATGTAGTCGAGCCAATACAGCGTAGAGTGCCATTTGCCAACGCAGGTTTGATTAAGTTTGACGCATCCATAGTGCTGCCCATACTCGAGCCTGCACCAATAATCATGTGAATTTCATCAATAAACAAAATTGCATCAGGTTTCTTTTTCAAGGCATTTAATAGCTGTTTTAAACGCTTTTCAAAATCACCACGGTATTTCGTTCCTGCAACCAAAGCACCAATATCTAAGCTATATACTTCTGCATTGGCCAATGGTGCTGGTGCTTTACCATTCACAATTAACCAAGCCAAACCTTCGGCAATGGAAGTTTTACCCACGCCTGGGTCACCTACCAACAATGGGTTATTTTTACGACGACGACATAAAATTTGTGCGGCACGCTCAATTTCTTTTTCACGACCAATTAAAGGATCAGTTTTACCCTTTTGAGCTTCAGTATTTAAATTCAGCGTGTAAAGCTCAAGCGGGCCTGCATTGGCAGAGCTTGAACTTTCACCATCTAACTCTTCAATTTCTTCTTCAGCTTGTGTTTCATCTTTACGGGTCCCGTGTGATAGGTATTGCGTTAAAGTCAAACGGTTAATTTGATGACGTTTAAGCAAATACACCGCAAATGAATCTCGCTCAGAGTACATTGCCACTAAAATATCTGCACCTTCAACGGTGCGGTCACCACCGCTAGATTGCACATGGAAAATACCACGCTGCAAAATACGGTCAAAACTTTCGGTTGGATGTGGCGCCTGATCACTATTTTCAGCAAGTTTAGGGGTATGTTGTTCTACATATTCTTCTAATTCTTTACGCAGCACCACAACGTCTGCGCCACATGCTTTTAACGCATTAACCGCAGAATCGTTATCTAATAAAGCCAATAATAAATGTTCAACCGTTAAGAACTCATGTCTCTTTTGACGAGCCATGCTAACAGCCAAACGTAATGATACTTCTAATTGACGACTGAGCATGCAACCCCCTTAATCTTTAGGCTCAATCTGACAAAGTAATGGATGACCTTGTGATCGAGCGTAATTATTGACTTGGTTCGCTTTCGTTTCCGCAATGTCCCGCGGATAGACCCCTGCGACACCTTTTCCTTCATAATGTACAGTTAGCATTACTTGAGTCGCTTGGTCAAGATTCATTGCAAAGTATTGTTGTAAAATTTCAATTACAAAGTCCATTGGGGTGTAATCATCGTTCATTAAAACTACAGCATACAAAGGTGGACGCTTTAATTGTGGTGGTGCGGTCTGTACTGCAATGTCACCATCATCCTCATGCCCTTCATCATCCACCGCCAAACGTGGGCTTAAATGCCAATCGACATAGCCAGATTGATGAAAATTATTTTTAATTTCGTTTAAACAAATAGATCGTTTCTGGGTTCGCATAAGTTTTACATATCACACATTATTGAGCACTGGCTTCTGCTTGTGGAATTTCAGCAATAAATGCTGAATCGGCTTCCACAGCTTTGCCCTTACTCCAACTGAAACGCTTGATGACAGGCGTTGAGCCATTGATACGGACTTCAATAAAATCTGGATTAAAGCCTTTTGGCATTGTCCAGCGTCCCGTTAAACGCTCATAATTATCAAAATTAAAATTACTGTCTTCCATTGGAATAACCAGTACTTCTGTGCCCTGAATTAAACGCAACTCGACTGTACCGCTTGCACGGCGTTTATTTGGGCTGACTTGTACTAAATCGACCTGATATTCATAGGCATTTTCAGGTAAAGGTTTTACCCCTAAATTCTGTACAGTCAGACTCAAACCTCCACGTTGACGCAACACTTCACGATAGATCGCACTCATTCCCTCAGTACGTTGCTTATCTTCAGTTGCTTGCGTAAATGCTTGATATAAGTCATTCGAGTTACTCACCGCAACATCACGCTCTTGCACGGCAGCATTTAAACTTTTGTTTAAGCTTTCTAAACGGGTTTTCTGTTCCTGTACCACTTCTACCAGTTGTTCAGCGTCAGCATCATAACCAACAACAGTCAAGCCTTGACGATGTCCAACTGAATACCCTAAAAAACCACTGCCTAAAATTAAAATTGCAGCACCAATCGCTAAAGGCGCATTTGTTTCAAGAAATGGCTTTTTTTCTGGTGGTGTTGCAGATGGTGTCGTGGTTGAATTCGACTGTGACGTGGTTTCAGTATCAGTGTTATGCATCGTCATCTCTTATTTTGATTCATTCAAAACACACATTTAAATCGAAATCTAAATGTGTGTGAAGTTGAAAAACGTGTTTTATGGTAATAAACCAATCACCTCAAGTCCTGCATTTTCAGCAAAACCAAACATCAGGTTCATATTTTGTACTGCTTGCCCTGCTGCACCTTTCACCAAGTTGTCTTGCGCCACCAAAAGTACCAATTTTTTCGGTTGTGGTTTATACAACGCAATACGCAACTGGTTGGCGCCACGTACTGAACGTGTTTCTGGTGAACTGTTGGCTGGCATTACATCTACAAATTGCTCATTGGCATAAAACTGCTCATACAAGTTTTGTAAATCTGCTGCATCGCCAGCATCAGTTAAATCTACATAAATGGTGCTGAGCATACCGCGAATCATCGGCACTAAATGTGGTACAAATAATATGTGATTAAACACATTTTTTTGACCCGAAATATTTTCTAGTGCCTCTACAATTTCAGGATGATGACGATGCCCCGCAACGCCATAGGCTTTAAAGTTATCTGCATTTTCAGAGTAAATCATGCCCAGACTGGCTTTACGACCTGCACCAGATACACCTGATTTTGCATCAATAATAATGCTTTCAGGTTTCACTAAAGCTTCAGCTTGTTTAAACAATGGTGCTAAACCAAGCTGTACCGTGGTTGGATAACAACCTGGGTTACCAATCACTTGCGCTTGTTTAATTTGTTCACGATTAAGTTCAGATAAACCATAAACAGAATCTTTTAAAATTTCAGGACAGGCATGCTGCATGCCATACCATTTTTCAAATTGTGCTAAATCCTGCAAACGGAAATCTGCAGCAAGATCGACCACTTTTGTATTGGCTGCAACAAGTTCCGCAGCATGTTGCATAGCAACACCATGCGGCGTAGCAAAGAACACTACATCACATTGTTTTAGGTCTTCGATGTTTAAATCGGAATAGCAAAGGTCAGTATGTCCACGTAGACTTGGGAACATATCATCTACACGACGACCCGCTTCTGTACGTGAAGTCAGTACATTTACTTTTACATTTGGGTGTCGTAGCAAAAGACGCAATAATTCAACGCCTGTATAACCTGTACCACCGACAATACCAACTGAAATCACGTGCATTACCTCAATTCAAAAGCATGTTTAAGCTAACGCTATAGTATGACAGGAAGTTTTGGTTTTCTAAACTGTTTTACTTGGGTTTTAGGGCTTTTCTTTATTCTGTTGATTTTATATTGAAAAATACATTTAATGATAAACAATACGCCCAACACCTCTTCATTACAGCACAGTCAAGTAGTGTACGTGTTGGCTTTTTTACTCATACCACCACCAAGGCAAAGGTGTTGTTTTCAGCTGTTTACGGTGGTGCAAATAGTGTGCATCATGCCGCTGCACCTCTGCCCAAAACTTCGCACTATGATCAAAATATTGTGTATGTGCCAACTCATGCACACTCACATAACGCACAATCTGTTCAGGAAATAACACCAAAGCACTATTTAGCATTATATGCTGTTGCGCACTGCAACTGCCCCAACGCGTTTTGGGCTGACGAATCGCACACTGTTTAAACGGCAAACCCGTTTCATTGCTCACCATTTGCAAATATGCAGGTAACATCTGTTTGGCATAAGCAATCACAAAAGCTTTTAAATATGCTGTGGGTTGGCGGTCACTAATGAAAAGGCAATGCTGTTTTAAATCTAAAATAAAACTGTGTTTTTGGGTTTGATAACGAATATTTAAAGGTTCAGCCAAATTAAAAAGTGCTATTTGATTCGGTAGTTCTCTCTTTAACAACCCTTGCTGCACCTGTTGTTTATGCCAAGCCTCTATCATCCACTGCTCAGACTGCTGCAAGAAATCCTGAATTTGTCGCTGGGTACAATGCTTCGGCACAGTTAAACGGATTTGATGCGGTTCGACACGCAAACGCAAACGTGTTGCTCTTGCATGTGGTGTGATTTTAATTTTAGGTAAGCAGGACATCATATTTTTATTAGTATTTGAATTATTTTTCTCAAGCAAATTCTCTACTCTCAGTGATTTTGATGATTTATAAAGATTCGATCTTGGCTGTAAAATGTTGGTCGTAAAATGAATATTGATAAGTTCCCTTTCCTTACAAAGGAAAGGGAACTTTCATTAGAGAAAAATATGAATCAAAGCTCAATTTACATAACGGTTTATATAAATTTTTATGCCTTAAACTGCGGTACGCTCTTCAATACCGTTGTTGGTTGCAACAATCGCAATATTGGCTTTATTAATCGCAAAAATACCGTTAGTCACGACACCAGGAATATCATTCAGCGTTTTCTCTAATTCCAACGCATTCAAAATATTCAGGTTATATACATCTAAAATCACATTGCCGTTATCGGTCACTACACCTTCACGGTAAGCAGGGTCACCACCTAAAGCCACAATTTTACGTGCTACCGCAGAACGTGCCATTGGAATCACTTCAATTGGCAGTGGGAACTCACGCCCTAACTGCTCTACCCATTTAGAATCATCTACAATACAGATAAACTTACGTGCAATAGATGCCACAATTTTTTCACGGGTCAACGCCGCACCACCACCCTTGATCATGTGCATGTGACGGTCAATTTCATCTGCACCATCAACATACGCATCTAGGCTGCCTACAGAATTCATATCTACAACTTCAATACCAAGCTTTTTTAAACGCTCCGCGGTCGCTTCTGAACTTGCCACTGCGGCCTCAAGTTGCAATTCAGGCAATAAATCGATCAGGAAGTTCACCGTACTGCCTGTTCCTACCCCTAAAATTCCGCCTTTAGGCAAATGTTTTAAAGCTGCTTTTGCAGCGGCTTGCTTCTTTTCATCTTGGGTAGCATACAGACTCATGACTTCACTCAACTATTTTTGACATTTATTGCCGATTTTACAGCGCAAATGTGCAGGGGTTTGTTACAATAACCCCTTATTTTAAACTGTTAGATGGAAGATTAACATGCTGTCTCGTTTGGTTCGACAAATTTTACAAGCAACAGTCTACGATGTTGCAATCGAAACCCCACTCGAAGCAGCGCCACGAATTAGCGAAAAACTAAATAATAACATCCGCTTTAAACGTGAAGACTTACAACCTGTATTCTCTTTTAAATTACGTGGTGCCTACAACCGCATCAGTCAATTACCCAAAGAGCAACTTGCACGAGGTGTGATTACCGCTTCTGCTGGCAACCATGCACAAGGTGTAGCTCTGTCTGGGCAAAAATTGGGTATTCGTGCCATTATCGTCATGCCTAAGACCACACCCGATATTAAAGTACAAGCGGTGAAACGCTTAGGCGGTGAAGTGGTGTTACATGGCGACTCTTTTGATGTTGCCAATAAATATGCAATTCAGCGTGCCAAAGACGAAGGCATGACTTTTATTCCACCGTATGACGATGAATTGGTCATGGCAGGTCAAGGCACCATTGCCAATGAAATTTTACGTCAATGGCGTGATGTAGAATATGTCTTCGTTGCTGTTGGTGGGGGCGGTTTAATTGCAGGTGTTGCGGCGTATTTGGGGGATGTTGCACCACATGTCAAAGTCATACCTGTAGAATATGATGAATCTGCTTGTTTAAAAGCCGCATTTGAAGCCAATGAACGTGTGATTTTACCGCAAGTGGGTTTATTTGCCGATGGTACTGCCGTCGCACAAATTGGTGAAAAACCATTTGAAGTGCTGCAACTGCAAAAATCAGATCAATCTGGGCCAATTGTTGAGCGCGATGTCGTTTTGGTAAATACCGATGAAATCTGTGCCGCAATTAAAGATACCTTTGATGAAAACCGTAGTATTGTTGAACCTTCAGGTGCAATGGCATTGGCAGGTATCAAAAAATACGTCGAGCAGCATCAACTGCAAAATAAAAATATTGTGTCCATTGTATGTGGCGCCAATATGAACTTTGACCGCTTGCGCTACATTGCTGAACGCACTGAACTGGGCGAACATAAAGAAGCAATTTTTGCGGTGACCATTCCTGAAGAAAAAGGCGCTTTCCTCAACTTCTGCCGTGCACTACAAGGCCGCAACATCACTGAGTTTAACTACCGTGCCAGTGATGCCACAGCTGCACAGGTCTTTGTCGGCATTAGCTTAAAATCAGGTGAAAAAGAACGCCACGACATTTATGAGTTACTTAAAACTCAGTACGATGTAGATGATTTATCTGATGATGAAGTTGCCAAACTGCATATTCGTTATTTGGTAGGCGGTCATGCCGATATTGAAAATGAGCGTTTATTCCGTGTGGAATTCCCTGAACGTCCAGGTGCGTTACTCACCTTCTTAGAACGCTTAGGCCCAACACACAACATTACCTTGTTCCACTACCGTAACCACGGTGCAGCAGAAGGTCGTGTATTGGTTGGTTTAGAAGCATCGGATGCCAAACAGAACCCAGATGGTTTAATTGAAACGTTGGAAAATATCACTTATCCATACGCAGAAATTACCAATAACTTAGGCTATCAACGCTTCTTAAAATAATTTGCTGATTTGTTCCCATCTACAAAAAAAACCGCTGATTCAGGCGGTTTTTTAGTCATAATGCTACAGTGTGACACAAGGAATTATTTTAAAATATTCATCTCTGTTGAGCGTATTTAAAATACGCAGCTTCAGGCAAAATAAATCACAGCTCACGTACAATAAAACACTTTTTCAGGATAATGCTATGGCGCAATTTGCAGTCATTGGTTTAGGCAGCTTTGGTGCCACGGTTGCTACGCAACTGGTCAAGTTAAACCACGATGTTATTGGCATAGACAGCAATAAAAAATTTGTAGAAAACATTGCCGATCAAATTACCCATGCGGTCATTGCTGATGCCACTGATGAGCACGTTTTAGAAGAATTGAACATTCAAAATTGTGATGCTGTGGTTGTCGCAATTGGTGAAGATATTGAAGCCAGTATTTTATGTGTTCTCAATTTAAAGAATATGGGCATCACTAAAATATACGTGAAAGCCAAAAGTAAAGCACATACCATGATTTTAACCCATTTAGGTGTTACCAAAATTATTCACCCAGAAGAAGATATGGGCGTGCGGATTGCACAATCGCTAAGCTATCCTATGGTGAGTCGCTATATGAGCCTGAATGACGACCATTTCATTGTAAAAGTAAAAATTAAAGACAACTTGCACGGCACACGTATTCAGAGTCTGATGTCACATGCCCCAGAAGTTAAACTTTTATTGTTCAAACGTGCTGAAACCATTTTCTATACACTTGAATCCAATTTAATGCTACAAACTGGTGACATTTTGGTTGTTGAAGGGCGACTTGAACCGCTCAAACGCTTATCTAAACAATTTAAATCAGAATGAAAACATCATCTAAGCTTCCTGTAAAAACGGTCAATTTAAGCCCGCCTAGCCTTTTAGCGCTAGGCTTTTTAAGCTTTATCTGTATTGGTACCATTCTGCTGAAATTACCTATTTCACATCATGGTGATATGACATGGATTAACGCCCTATTTACTGCAACTTCTGCAGTAACCATTACAGGACTATCTGTAGTCAATATTGGTGATGCTTATACCGTATTTGGGCAAATGGTCATTATGTTGCTTTTACAATGTGGTGGCTTAGGTTTTATGACCTTTGCAATTTTAGCGGTTTTAAGTTTGTCCGCTAAAATTGGACTCAAACAACAAATTATGGCGCAAGACACGATTGGGCAAACCAATCTGTCTAAAGTAGCAATGACCATTAAAGGGGTATTGCTGTATTCACTGTTTTTTGAAGGCATTGGCACACTAATTCTAACGATCGCTTGGATGCAGGATTACCCTTTTCAAGATGCCTTTTTCTATGCTGCTTTTTATAGTGTGTCTGCATTTAATAATGGCGGCTTTTCATTATTTCCCAATAGCTTAATGAGCTTTGCAGATCAGTATTTGATTACACTTACCATTAGTATGCTCTATATTATTGGCGGTGTAGGCTTTGTGGTACTCATGGATATTAAACGAGCCAAACGCTGGAAAACTCTTTCACCCAATAGCAAACTCATTCTTTCTACTATTGCAGGATTAAACCTCGTTGCATTTTTGCTGATATGGGCCATTGAAGCCAGCAATCCGCATACCCTTGCTGCGATGAGTATTGGCGATCAAGCCCTCAACGCTTGGTTCCATGCCACCGTGCCGCGTTCATCTGGCTTCAACAGTTTAGATATGGCCAGCATGCAAAATGCCAGCACCCTACTCACCATGTTACTGATGTTTATTGGTGGCGGTTCGCTCAGTACCGCAGGTGGCATTAAAGTGGGTACATTTATTATTGTCGTTTTAAGTGTGATCAGCTTTTTAAGGCGCTCAGATGAAGTTCGTGTATTTAATCATGCTGTACCCGAACGGACGACTTTTAAAGCATTGGCTGTAGTTAGCATTACAGGAATGTTGATTACAATCGGCATCTTCAGCCTACTTCTATTTGAACCTAAGCAAAATTTTTTGGATTTACTTTTTGAAGTGGTTTCTGCTGCCTGCACGGTAGGTTTATCTCGTGGTGTCACAGGCGAATTACAACCTGCCAGTTTAATTGTATTAATGCTGCTGATGTTTGCAGGACGTCTAGGGCCTCTGACCTTGGCCTATTTAATTGCCACACCACAAAAAAGCCGTCTTAAACACCCTAATGCAGATATTCAGGTTGGATAAAACAAATTACATGCGATAGAAAAATAAACGCCAATCTTCAAGATTGGCGTTTTAAATTCAGTTAAAAACGTTTTTAAATCAATGCTAGGTCATTAAAACCAATTCATTAATGAAACACCTAAACCCACATAGGTTGCACGGTGATTATAGTCAATCAAGCTTTCTCCATAACCATCGAACAATTGGAAATGACCACGTAACTTACCACTAATCGGGAAAACCCAATCAAACTGTGCCGCACCGTGTGAGTCATCACCACCTTTTAGGCTATGACGTAACATCAAAGAAAAGTCATGCTCTTTCCAACGATAAAATGCCAACATGTCACCACGCCCGATATAGTTTTTAATATCTGGGTTGTTGTCATCAGCGCGGTCTTCTTCAATGCGATACCAAGGACGCAACATCAAAGCAAAATTGTCTTTTTCAAAACCAAGATTGAAAATTACTCGATTCCAGCTACGTGACAAAGGGTCTGAACGACCATTGGACTGGTGATTCAGCGTTAGCCCCATCAAACGCCCATGTAAACCAAAAAGCTGATAATTGGTACGGAACATTAAACTGGCTTCTGGCTCATAATTAGTTTCACGAAATGGACGTGACTCATCACCATTGTAAACTTGCCAACGAGAAGACTGGGTATATCCTAACCAGACATCACCATTATTTCCCAGCAAGTTCTCAACCGCTTTGGTTTTTAAAGAGAGCTGAAATTTACTTTCCATTGAAGTGAGATTCTGCTCCTTCCCCAATTGCACTGTGTATTGCTCATTTAAACTTTGTGGACGTTCGTTTTTATCACTGGTCCAAAAGCCGGGCATTAAATACATAGGTTGATAAGCACGTAAATTCCATGTACCCAATTTACTGTCTGCCGAAAGTTCCCAACGCTTATCCAACAAAGAAACATTTGGATCCAGTTTAGGTGCATCAAAAGAAAATAAATTGCTTACGCTTACTGCAATTTTTTCTGTCACCGTTTCGGGTTCAGGCGCAAGTGCCTGAGCAGCTTGACGTTCGCTGATCAACGCTGTTTTTTCTGCTTCAGGAATTTTAAATAAAGCATCATAACAAGCCAGGCGAGCAGCATTCGCTTCTAGAGCCACACACGCTTCAGGTGTTGCAGGTGCAATCAGTGTTGCTAGGTCTTGTGCATAACTGTTTGCCACAAACACTGTGCTGAGTGTACTTACACTCAGCATTAGTGTTGTACGTTCAAAGGTTTTGAACGCGCTCATAGGTCACCCCAATGGTTTAGTTTTTATTTTGATTTCATTTAAAGCTTTAGTTCACTTGTTTGATTTCAAAACCAAGTGCTATTAACGCTTCGCGTTTTGCTACAGGCGCAACCACAGCTTTAGAAACCAGCTGCTGACGTAAATACTGCTCTGCTACACGTTTTAAGTCGTCTACAGTCACAGCCAGCAAACGCTCACGTAATACAGTACGGAAGGCAGGTGTGCGTGCGTGTAATAAGGCATAACATGCAGTAATCGCTTCACCCGCAGGCGAACCTGGCTTATCCATACTGGCAATTAAGCCTAAAATCGCTTCTTCAAGTTGATGCGGCAATTGCTCTGCATTTAATAACCAATCAATACTCGCTTCAAAGTCTGCAAACGTTTCAGCTAAACGTGGGTCACGATAACTATAGAAACGGAATGAGCAAGCATTGCCATCATAACTTGCACCACCACCGTAAGCACCGCCTTTCTCACGAATTGCACTATGCAAGAAGCCATTACGCAAGTATGCAGCCAATACCATTAATGGTGCAGCATCAGGGTGTGAAACTTCTACAGCAGGATATGCCGCAGCACAGAATTGCACATTGGCCTGAATCAACCATGCCTGATCTTGTGTAGATTGATCAACATCTACTTGGGTTAATGCGGCTGTGTTTTCAGCAACAGTGAGTTTATCCCAAACTTCTTGGATTTCTTCAACCAAACGATCTGATTGATGCTCTTCACATACCAATAAGAACTGTTTTGGTGCTTGCAACAATTTATTGTGAATCAACTGCAATTCAGCAATTAATTTGGCATATTCGGCTTCATCTTTTTCAATTTTTCCGACCAAATCTGCCAACCAGTTTAATGCACCTAAACCTGTATTGTTGTAATCACGCTGCGCTAAAGCACTATGCTGACGTCCCGCAATTTGCATAGCATAACTATGCCCTGAACCCGACAAACGTGACTGCCAACGGGTTTTACGTTGTTGTAACAGCTCAATAATGCGGTCTTTTTCATCAAAGCGTAATTGTTCAAATGCAAGTTTCAGCAAACGAATCGCTTCTAAATTATTCACTAAAGACTTAGTGGTTAAAGTAAGCCATGCGCTAATCTGATTTTTGTCATCCACTTTAGAACGTAACGATGCGCCCATGCCCAAACCACCACTAACTGCGGTTTGGAGTTGCTGCAATTCTAAATAATTGTATTCTCCCGCTCCGACTTCGCCCATTAAAATAGATAACAAGTTAAAGTATGGCGACTGTACAATTTCATCTGGAATTTGTATCAACACTTGTTGATAGTAAATACCATTGGTACCTGCATGATATAAATTTAACGGATAATCAATGCGGTTACTGATAATTTCACGTAGTTCGCCTTGTACAATATGCAAAGCAGCTGGCACATCTTCCAAACCAACTTTTGGCAACAAGTTTAAATCATCTGGGGTGTCTTGACGGACTCTTAAAGCTTCTGTTTGCGCTACAATTTCGGCTTTCTGCTCTTCAGTCAATTGTGCAGCAATCTCTGCCAAACGTGCTTTTTCAAGTGCAGCATCTTTGGCCGATTTTTCTGCATCAGGCACCAACGTCATTTGTACCCGATGCGGGTTATCAATTAAATGGGTTTGAATTAATTGCGACAACCACATTGGGTCTTTCAGTTCTTCTTTAACCTGTTCAATTGCAGAATCCACATCCCAAACTTGAATTGGGTCATTGTGGTGAATGGCACTGCTCAAGCCATTTAAAATCAAGCTCAAACCATAAGGCATACCATCACCATTAATTTCACGCTGATGCAATTCAATCTGATGTAAAATTGCATCGACTAAAGCGGTATCTACAGGTTTTGCAGCAACGTCTTGTAAAACCTTTAATACACCTGCCTGAAATTCGGCTGCATGTTCAGGGTTTGAACCTTGCACACCACAGAAGAATGTCATTTCAAAATTGGAGTCATCCACACCCATCAACGGGCCTGTCGATTGTGCATGCGCCCAAGTTTCTAAATAATGGCGTAATGGTGCAGCAGAGTTTTCAAGCAAAACACCTTCAACTAAACGCATCCCCAAACGCAATTTAATATCACTGGCTTCAGGCAATAACCACGCTAAGACATGGTAAGTTTTATCCTTCAGCTCTTCTGCATCAACAGCATAAGTTTCTGTAACTGCAACAGGCGCAGCAAGGCGACGTTCTGGCTTAGAATACAGCGTTTGCCCCTGCTCAAATTTCGCCAAGGCCAATTGTTCAAACTGTTCCTGTAAATCGTATGCAGGCGTATTACCAAACGTCATAAATACCGCATTACTTGGATGATAATGCGACTTATAAAAATCGACTAACTCCTGATAACTTAAATCTGGAATGTCTTTCGGGTCGCCGCCTGAGTTGTAGTGATAGGTGGTCTCAGGGAATAAATGATAAGCCAATTGATGATACAACTGATCGGATGGCGAGCTCATTGCCCCCTTCATTTCATTAAAAACCACGCCTTTATAAACAGGCTCACCATTTTCTAGCTCAATGCGAATACCTTCTTGTGCAAAATCCAAAGGATTTAAATTGGCTGCAAAAGCTGCATCCATATATACCGAAAGTAAGTTTTGAAAATCTTTTTTGTTTTGTGTCGCAAATGGATACGCCGTCCAGTCTGCAGCGGTAAATGCGTTCATAAAGGTGTTTAATGAACGACGAATCATTAAAAAGAACGGGTCACGTACAGGAAATTTTTCTGAACCACATAGCGCAGTATGCTCTAAAATATGCGCCTCGCCTTTGGAATCCATTGGCTGGGTGCGAAATGCAACTAGAAATACATTTTCATCATGATCTGTCGCCAAGTGATAATGCACCGCACCTGTAACTTTATGTTTATATTCAGACACTAAAATGTCTAAGGCTTCAACATGGTGTTGACGTACCAACTGAAACGCAGGATGTACAGTCTGGGAAATGGTTTCAGTGACATCTACAGTCATGTGATCTCCTAAATAAGCAAATAAAAAAACTAAAGCCATTATAGCTTTAGTTCTCCCTATAATTCACGTTGAAAACCCGACTAAATTGATTGAAATTTGCAAAGTATCAACAAAGTGCAGCACAAGTCGGGTTTTGCTACTGCAAAAAACTAAATCAGGTATTTAAAATAACTATAGTTTGGATGATTCTCAACATACACATAATTTTGTTTTTGATAGAAATGTGCTGCAGACTTAGTATCTGTATTCAGGCACAGCGCAGAGAAATTGGCACGTGCTTTTTTCTCTAAATGTTGCAATAACTGCTTACCCACACCATGTTTACGGTAATTTGGTAAAACATAGAAACGACGAACCCGCCCGATGCGACTTTCAATATCTTGCTCATTCCACTGTTGGTTTAAGCCACCGCAAGCAACCAATTGTTCGCCATCATAAACAAACAGTAAGAATTCACCAGGCTGATCAAAGCGGTTTTTACCACTTTCCCATTCTTCAATTAAACGATGGACAAAATCAAAGCCTTCCTGAGCAGCATGTTTTGCCAAAGTCTGTATTTGCGCTGGTAATTCCTGTGCTTCTTTAATTTCGATGTTCATCTAACCTTCCTGATAACTCTGCTAAACCCCTATTTTCCATCAATATCATTCATTCAACTGAATTTTATTCATGAAACTACAGCAATCCTGAGCATTGGTGTAAACTTAGCGTTTTTAATTTTGACTGTGATTTAAAGACATGGCAACTGTTGACCTTTTTGCAATTGGTAATGCATTAATTGACCAAGAATTTCAAGTCTCGGATGACTTCCTCATTCAACATAGCTTGCAAAAAGGTACTATGCAATTAACCGATGGTGAAACACAAGCAAATTTATACAACAACTTAATTAAAACGCAAAGACATAAAGGCCAAGCTTCGGGCGGTTCTGCAGCAAATACAACAGTAGCATTCAGTGCTTTGGGCGGACAAGCATTCTATGCATGTCGCGTTGGAAATGATGAATTGGGTGATATTTACCTCAAAGGTCTTAATGAAGCAGGTATTCACACTACAACAAAATCAGTCAGTGAGGGTGTTACAGGTACTTGTATGGTTTTGGTCAGTGAGGATTCTGAACGTACCATGCACACCTATTTAGGTATTACTGCAGAACTTTCTGCTGCACAAATTGATTTTGAACAGCTCAAGACTGCAAAATGGCTTTATATTGAAGGTTATCTATCGACTAGCGACACCGCACGTGCCGCAGTAAAACAAGCGCGCGAAATTGCTCAAGCCAATAAGGTAAAAATTGCACTGACTTTATCTGACCCTGCCATGGTGCAATATGCCCGTGCAGGTTTAGATGAGTTAGTTGATGATGGCATAGACTTGCTCTTCTGCAACCAACAAGAAGCGATGATGTACACAGGTACAGAAACAGCTGAAGCTGCGTTAGAACAGTTAAAACAAAAAAGCAAGTACATTGTCATTACATTGAGCGCACAAGGTGCCTTAATTTATGATGGTACAACCACTTTTACAGTACCAGGCCGCAAAGTAGATGCAGTAGATGCTAACGGTGCGGGCGATGCGTTTGCAGGTTCATTCTTATATGCCTTAAATGCAGGTTTAGATTTCCAAACTGCTGCCAAACTCGCCATTCTTATTTCAAGTGAAGTCGTATCTCAATTTGGCCCTCGTCTTGAAGTTGCAGATTACGCTAAACTCTTGCACAGCATTCAGAAGGAATCTGCAGAATGAATAAAATTTGTATGATGGAAGAAATTCCAGAACGCGAAGCACGTGCTTACGAAACACCGAATGGCGACACGATTTTTATTACCCAACGTGATGGTATGTATTATGCTTACCAAAATGTCTGCCCGCACTTACAGGTAGAACTGGAATTTTTAGAAAACCAGTTTTTAGATCGTGATCAGGAATACATTGAGTGTTCTACACATGGCGCTCTATTTGTGGTTGAAACGGGTGAATGTATTTCAGGGCCTTGTTTAGGGCAATCACTGGAAAAAGTAGAGATTAGTGTACATTCAGATGGTGGAATTTATTTGGTAGATTAAGGCAACCTTTTAGCTATAGCCAATCTACCAAAATGTGCAGATCATTTATTGCAAGACTTTTTGATAAAGTATAGATAGATGATCTGCCATCAAATTGATAATAATCACAATGAAAAATCACGATAAGAGTTTAGCGCATGCTTGAGTTTCTATACGATCTGAACTTAATGCCTTTTCACCTGAGTTTAGTGGTGTTGCTGATTCTCAGTACTGTGGAAACCATTGGTTATTATTTCAATTATCGCCCAAGCCAATTGCTAAAACGTGCTTTTTCACAGCGTATTACAACATCGCCCCTTTTAGATGTTAAATTCTCCAAAGTATTGATTTTTGTATTCTTACTGATGAATTTTAGCGTTGCAGGCTATTTCTTACAGTTTTTAATTTATTCGCAACAACAAAATTTTGTGCCCGCTTATTACATCATTATTCCTGCCCTGATCATTGCAATATTTTTTACCGTATTTATGATTCACTGCCTGGATCAGGTGATTAAACCCAAATACAGCGTAAGACAAGTCGATTTACTCGGTCGCTTGGCCACAATTTCTAGTGGCAATGCCCGACCTGGTTTTTCCGCACAAGCACGCGTTCGTGATGAATTTGGACAACTACACTATGTACAGGTTGAACCTGAATTTGGTGAGCTTGAATTTCAGGCACAAATTATTTTAATTCGTAAAAAAAAGTCACATTATCTTGCCAAAAAAATTTCAGATTCAAATAATTTATTTACACATCAATAAGCCACACAGTTATAGGCTTCAGCTCTAACAACTGAGTGATCTTGAACTATTTATCATGCATAACACTGACAATTTTAAATTCTGTACTACTTAAAATAACATCGCTATTTCATGTTATTTCTACCCAATCAGTCCAATCTACTTGGCATATAAGCATGTAAGAACGCCATATCAACAAGTATTCATTCTCCTACTGAGTCGCAAAACTGAAAGAAAAAATTCATCAAATTTTAACAAGACCATCAATATAATTACCGCCAAAAAATAGCCTTACATAAATGCTTAATTTTGTTTTATTTTTATTCATACTAATTTGGTTTGTTTTATAAAGAAATAAACATAAGTATTTTAGTCTGATTTTGAATTATTAATTACAAGTGTTTCAGTAAAGTATGAATTAATCAAAGTTAGTAATTAAAATCGACCAAAACACAAAAATAAACCATTGTTTTCAAAAGAATTAACAATATATTTTTATTTTAATTGTGCTGGCTATTTTTTTTTGTATGTTTTTGTTTAATAATATAAAACACAGTTTGAAAAATAGGCTTATAAAAAGTGAGCTTAGTACCTAAAGATTTAAATAGAAAAGTTGTTCGTGAGCTCACGGCCATTTTAATTATTAAGGTCGTGTTGCTAATGGTTATCAAAAACATTTGGTTTGATGCCCCAACGATCCCTCAAAATTTTGATTCACAAGTTGCTGAGCGTATAGCCAGCAGTCCTTCCTCAATCAAGGAGACACGTTGATGATTTCTGAAAGCGTGGTCGATCTCTCGCGGTTCCAATTCGCAATGACCGCGATGTATCACTTTATTTTTGTTCCACTGACTTTAGGTCTAGCTTTTATTCTTGCCATTATGGAAACCACGTATGTGATTTCTGGTAAAGAAATTTATAAAGATATGACTAAATTCTGGGGAAAACTCTTCGGTATTAACTTCGCTTTAGGGGTTACGACTGGTTTAACCATGGAATTCCAGTTCGGTACGAACTGGGCATATTACTCACACTACGTGGGTGATATCTTTGGTGCACCACTCGCAATTGAAGGTTTAATGGCCTTCTTCTTAGAATCAACCTTTATTGGTTTGTTCTTCTTCGGATGGGATCGCCTCTCCAAAGTACAGCACTTATGTGTCACCTGGTTAGTCGCGCTTGGCTCTAACATGTCTGCACTCTGGATTCTGGTTGCAAACGGCTGGATGCAAAACCCTGTCGGTTCAACCTTTAACTACGAAACCATGCGTATGGAACTTGTAGACTTCGGGGCATTGATTTTCAACCCTGTTGCACAGGTTAAATTCGTACACACTGTTTCAGCAGGTTATGTAACGGGTGCAATTTTCGTCTTGGCTATTTCAAGCTATTACTTATTGAAAAAACAAGACTTACCATTTGCGCGTCGTTCATTCGCTATCGCAGCAATTTTCGGTTTAGCATCTACTCTTTCTGTAATTCTTCTTGGTGATGAATCAGGTTACGAATTAGGTGATGTTCAAAAAACCAAACTCGCTGCAATCGAAGCAGAATGGGATACTCACCCTGCGCCAGCAGCGTTCACTTTATTTGGTATTCCAAATGAAGAAACGCAAACCACAGATTACGCAGTCAAAATTCCTTATGTTATGGGTATTATTGCAACGCGTTCTGTGACTGAAGAAGTGACTGGTATTAAAGACCTGATCGCAAACCATGAGTTGCGTATCCGTAACGGTATGGTTGCTTATCAACAACTTGAGCAATTACGTGCGGGCGATCAATCTCCTGAACTGAAGGCTGCATTTGACCAAACTCAAAAAGACTTGGGTTACGGTTTATTGTTGAAAAAATATACACCAAACGTTGTAGATGCAACAGACGAACAAATTAAAATGGCTGCTGCGGACACTATTCCACACGTACCAAGCTTGTTCTGGGCATTCCGTGCAATGGTTGCTTCTGGTTTCTTAATGCTATTGTTATTCGCTCTTGCAACTTTTGCTGTTGCGAAACGCAATGCTGAAAGCAAACCATGGTTATTAAAATTTGCTTTACTTGCTTTACCATTACCTTGGATTGCTGCGCAAACAGGTTGGTATGTTGCAGAAGTTGGCCGTCAACCATGGACAATTGGTGAAGTACTTCCTACTCACCTTTCTGCATCTTCACTCAGCACAGGTGACGTATGGGGCTCAATCATTGCATTGGCTGCGTTCTACACCGTATTGCTGATTATTGAAATGTACTTGATGATCAAATTCTCACGTCTAGGCCCAAGCTCGCTTCATACTGGTAAATACCACTTCGAGAAACTTGAAGCTGCGAAAAAAGCCAATGAGGAGGCTTAAGCATGATCGAATATGAATTACTCAAAATCATTTGGTGGGTGCTAGTTGGTGTACTACTAATTGGCTTTGCCCTTACCGATGGCTTCGACATGGGCTCAATGGCAATCATGCCATTTGTAGGTAAAAATGACGAAGAACGCCGCGCTGCAATCAACACGATTGCACCGCACTGGGATGGTAACCAAGTTTGGTTCATTACTGCTGGTGGTGCGTTATTTGCAGCATGGCCTATGGTATATGCAACTGCATTCTCAGGCATGTACTGGGCACTACTCTTAGTCCTATTTGCCCTGTTCTTGCGTCCAGTCGGTTTTGACTACCGTTCAAAACTTGAAAACACCAAGTGGCGTACATCTTGGGACTGGGCTCTAGCTGTAGGTGGTGCAGTTCCTGCATTAGTATTCGGTGTAGCTTTTGGTAACATGTTCCTCGGTGTGCCATTTACCCTTGATGAAACTGTACGTTCAACATATACAGGTAGCTTCTTTGCGTTATTAAACCCATTCGCTCTGGTATGTGGTTTAGTGAGCTTGTCTATGCTTTGTGCGCATGGTGGTGCTTGGTTAATGCTTCGTACAGATGGTGACTTACGTGCACGCTCTGCTAAAGCAACACAAATCATGGGCATTGTGTTCCTTGTGTGTTTCTTAGGTGCAGGTGCATGGTTATACTTCGGTGGTATCGAAGGTTATACCCTTGTTACTCCATACGACACAAATGGCGTTGCGAATCCATTGGCTAAAGAAGTGCTTACCAATGGTAACCCTGGTTGGATGAATAACTACTCAACTTACCCAATCACCATGATTGCGCCAGTAATGGGCATCTTGGGCGGTATCTTGATTATTCTTGCAGCTGGTAAAGGCAAGGCAGGTTTGAGTTTTACTGGTTCATCTTTAGCGGTAATCGGTGCAATTTTAACTGCTGGTTTTGCATTGTTCCCATTCTTAATGCCTTCAAGCCTCAACCCTGTTGCAAGCTTGACTATGTGGGATGCGGTATCTAGTCAAAATACGCTAACTGTTATGACTGTAGCAGCATGTATCTTCGTACCAATTATTTTGTTGTACACCACTTGGTGTTACTACAAAATGTGGGGCGTTATCACCAACAAGCACATTAAAGAGAATTCACACAGCCTTTACTAAGGCTGTGTCTAAGGAGAATAAATTATGTGGTACTTTGCATGGATTCTCGGTATTCTGATGGCATGCTTTGCAGGTGTCTTGAGTGCCCTGTATATTGAATCTCATCAAGACCTTGACGAGGAATAAATAGATGACAGACACTGCAGTGAACGCTGAAACAACAGTTCAAAAACCTAACAAAATTGCGATGGTTATTTCATGTTTATTGGCATTCCCGCTCGCAGCTGTACTGCTTCTACATCCAGCAGCAATGCTGGATGCCAACGGTGAATACAGCCACCGCGCCATGATGTTTATTATGATTGGTATTTCTGGTGGCTTTGTTCATGGCGTTGGTTTCATTCCACGCTTCTGGTTTTGGAAATGGCTCTTTAGCCCGTTTGTGGCATGGCCATTGATGATTTGGGGTTATTACACTTGGTTCTTTAGTTAATTAAGTGAACATCCTTTAAAAAGAGCGCAAAATGCGCTCTTTTTATTTATTGAATGTCTGCTATGTTTCAGCATAAAAAAAGCTAAACCATTTGGTTTAGCTTTTTTAAAACTCAAAATAAAATCTTAGACCAAACAGTTATTTTGGTTCAATAGGTGCAAACGGTGCAACCACATCGGCATTTTGTGCACGATGACGCATAAAATGATCCATTAACACAATCGCAAGCATTGCTTCTGCAATTGGCGTTGCTCGCACGCCCACGCAAGGGTCATGGCGACCTTTGGTCAATACATCTGTGTCTTCACGGTTTAGGTTAATAGTTTTACCTGGTGTGGTAATACTCGCCGTTGGTTTTAAGGCTATTGCAACACGGATATCCTGCCCGCTTGAAATCCCGCCCAAAATACCACCTGCATGGTTTGCCAAAAAACCATCCGTCGTGAGTTCATCACGGGTTTCATGACCAAACTGTTCTGCCACGGCAAAACCATCACCAATTTCTACACCTTTCACAGCATTGATTGACATCATGGCATGTGCAATATCGGCATCTAAACGGTCAAAAACCGGTTCACCCCAACCCACAGGTACTTTTTCTGCCACAATTTCAAGCTTCGCACCGCAGCTTGTGCCTTGCTCACGCAAAGATGTTACTAAAGCTTCAAAACGTGGCACAGCATCTACATCACCACAGAAGAATGGATTATTGACTACTTCATTCCAATCCAGTTTTTCAGCTTTTTCTGTACCAATTTGCGTTACATGACCACGAATCACAATGCCAAATTTTTCAAATAGATATTTTTTAGCAATTGCTCCCGCAGCAACGCGCATAGCTGTTTCACGCGCACTAGAGCGTCCACCACCGCGATAATCACGGAAACCGTACTTTTGGGTATAGGTATAGTCTGCATGTCCAGGGCGGAACGTTTGCGCAATGTTGCCATAATCTTTAGATTTCTGGTCAGTATTACGAATTAATAAACCAATCGACGTTCCCGTGGTTTTACCTTCAAACACGCCTGAAATAATTTCTACTTCATCGGGTTCTTTACGTTGTGTCGCAAATTTAGATGTACCTGGTTTACGGCGGTCTAAATCTTTTTGCAAATCTTCAGCAGACAGTTCAATGCCTGGTGGCACGCCATCTACAATGGCCATAAGCCCTACGCCATGAGATTCGCCACAAGTCGTTACACGGAAGAGTTGTCCAATACTATTGCCTGCCATGTCCAACGACTCCTTATGCTTGAACAGATTGAATAAATAAATCGCGGCACTGACGACATTGTGCTGCAGTCAGTGCAAAAATACCTGATCCACCTTTTTGGAATTTAAGCCAATGTAAATCGACCGTATTGAAGTTTTGCTTCATTGCCCATTCAGAATTGCCCACTTCAATCACAATCAAACCATCTTCAGTTAGGTAATCTGCAGCCTGCGCCAGCATTTTGCGCACTAAATCTAAGCCATCTTGCCCTGCTGCCAATGCCAACTCAGGTTCATGGTGAAATTCTTCAGGTAAATCTGCCATATCTTCGGCATCAACATACGGTGGGTTAGATACGATTAAATCGTACTGATTTTCTGCTGGAATTTTGGCAAATAAGTCCGATTCCAATAAAGCAATCTGATACTGCTTGTTGTGATGCTCAGTATTGATTTGAGCAACTTCCAAGGCTTCTTTAGAAATATCGGTTGCATCCACTTCTGAGTCTGGAAATGCATAAGCCAATGCAATCGCAATACACCCTGAACCCGTACACATATCTAAAATACGTTGTGGTGTTTTTGGTGCAGAATTAGCAGGTAAATTATTATCTGCTTCACGCATTTGACCATTTTCATCTAGACAATATGGCGCAAAACGATTTTCAATTAGTTCTGCAATAGGTGAACGTGGAATCAAAACACGCTCATCTACATAAAATGGTTTATTAAAGAAATAAGCCAAATTCAACAAATATGAAGTTGGTACTTTTTCGTTAATACGGCGTTCAAGCAGACTTAAAAACTCAGCCACTTCGCTTGGTAAAAGTTTGGCATCTAAAATTTCTGGGTCTGCATTCCAGTCTAAAGACATGGTTTGCAATACCAATGCAGAGCTTTCTGCAAAATAATCTTCTGTACCTTGACCTAAATGTGCATCGTATTGACGTAATGCTGTAACCCCAAAACGGATAAAATCACGAATAGTGCTTAGGTTTTCAGCAGCTTCCTGCAAATGTTCAGGGCTAATTGTCGGTCGATCCACTTAAGGCGCTCCAAGGTCTAATTTTAAAACGCTTTATAATACCCTGTTTTACTCGGTTTTATAATGTTTAAGCGCATTTCAGACAATTATTTTAAGCTGCAACTTGGCTATTTAATGCCTACAAATTGACCTTGATAATAATCCGCACGTTCTACTGTCTGTGCCAATACACATTGGCGACGTTGCATTTCTGCAAAATTGGTTTTGCCCGATAAATGGCAACGCTGTTTCACACGATTTTCCCAAAGTTGATGCTGTTGTTGAATATTTTGAGCATTGCCTGCGCTACGCTTCACGTAGGCTTTATAATGTTTTTTCAATCGTTTAACTTGAGCTTTCTGCTCTTTGTGAATACATTTTTGTGATTTATCAATGCTCCCATAAGTATTATTCATACATTGTATATAGGCCTGTGAAAAACCATTGGCCCAGACTTGGCTTGTACCTAAAGCCAGCATCCCCATTAATGTAACTGCCCAAACTTTCATGTTTTCCCCTGAGCGCCTTTTGATGCATGCGCGGTGATTCTTCAATATTTTATAATTTTGCGAAACGTAAATTGCTGTATTGATGCTACAAGATTCAGGCTCAAAATCCTATAGTCAACGCCCAGCTTTTATTGCCCAGTCAATGATATATACAGAAAAATCATTGAAAAATGTGACGTCATCCCAATAATTGAATTACTCATTTTATAGATGAATCGTTCAGCCTTATGAGCTACAAACACAATAATTTAATGGCCATGCGCCAAAGCTACTGGAATGACAACCATTCAGATGCGGTATTGATTGAAAAACAATTTTTTCAGCAAATCCTGATTGAAAACGGCATTTTTGAAAATGCGTCTATGGATGATGCCAAATATCTGTTTTTTTGCCTGCCTAGCGTGATTATTGTAAAAGGTTATGCACACGGTTTTTTACATGAATCGGTCAAAACCATGATTCTCAAATTCATTCAGGACAATAAAACCCTGTTAATGAAAAAAGCTGAAACCAAAGTACAATATCGCATGTAAAAAATTCATTTCGATGCTTTATTCTATTTTCCATGCGTTTTATAGGTTTTTTTTTGATAGGAAACTCGACGTTCAGCAAGTTGAACTTTTTTAATACGTTAAGACACGGTAATATCCGTTACAATCTAATTTTCCTGCGAATTGCTGATTTAAGGATTGATTTTAATGTCAGATCAGAACGATAAGCTTAAACAACTCAAGACTTCCTCTATGGATCGACGCTTATCCATCGCAAAAGCATCCTTACTGGCGGGAACACGCTGGGCAGCTTCCAATGCCACTTCCATGTTTTCTAGCGAAGAAGAAAAAGAACGTAAACGCAAAAAAGCCATGAAAGAGCAAGCCGACTATTTGGTGGCGGAAATTGGAAAATTAAAAGGTTCAATCGTGAAGATTGGCCAAATGATGGCGCTGTATGGCGAACACTTTTTACCTGAAGAAATCACACAAGCACTCAACACACTGAATAACCAAACTGTTGCTTTGGCATGGCCTGCAATTAAACAGCAATTACAAGCACAATTGGGTGCAAAACTAGATGATCTGACTATTGATCACGAACCCTTAGGCACAGCCTCTTTAGCGCAAGTACACCGTGCTACACGCAAGTCTGATGGTTTAGAATTGGTGCTAAAAATTCAATACCCAGGCGTTGCAGATGCAATAGACTCAGACATGAGTCTATTCAAAAACATGCTCAAATTAACCCGCATGGTTCCTCAAACCCGCGAATTTGATCAGTGGTTTGATGAAGTGCGTGAGATGATGCACCGTGAGGTGAATTATCAAATTGAAGCAGACACCACTCGTCGCTTTGCAGCACGTTTAAAAGATGATCCACGTTATATCGTGCCGCAAATTGTAGATGAGTATTGCAGTGATCAAGTGCTGTGCATGACTTTTGAACGTGGTGTGCCAATTAACAGCCCTGTGATGCTTTCCCTGCCACAAGAACGCCGTAATCTATTGGGCGAAGCTTCTTTAGAAATTGCGGTGCGTGAAGTGTTTGAATGGGGCGAAATGCAAACCGACCCGAACTTTGGCAACTACTTGGTGCGTTTGGGTAATGGTGAAGATATTCACGATAAAATTGTACTATTGGACTTCGGTGCTATCCGTCAATTTGACCAGCACTTGCTGACTGTGGCACGTAATCTGATTAAAGCAGGTTATTACCATGACCCACAAATGATGGTGAATGCTATGACAGGTTACGAGTTTTTTGACAGTATTCCTGAAAGTATTAAACCCGATATGGCCAAAGTATTTTTACTGGCCACAGAAGCCTTTAGTCACCTAGACAATAACCGTGACTTACCTGCTGGCGTAATGGATGAACACTCTCGCTATGACTGGAAAAAAAGTCAGTTACATAGCCGAGTCATGCAACAGGCATCTAAGTCTATGGCTTCACGTTACTTTAGTGTACCGCCTAAAGAATTTATGTTTATTAGCCGTAAATTCATTGGTGCCTATACATTTATGACTGTGATTGATGCAAAAACCAATGTACGCAAGATGATTCAAAAGTTTATTTAAGTGAAAAAATTTTCTGCATTCATCACAACTTGAATCATCTAACTGGATTAAATGACCTAAACGGCAGACTGGCATTTCGCTTAATTGTCATTTAGGTCAATTTTTTTGAAATTAATATTTTTCAAAAAGAAAAATAATTGTGCAATATCATTTAATTAATGCCACTTGCTGTTTAGTTTTTACCGTTTATCTTTGACAATTCTGCATGTCAGCAATGACATAGTTTTTTTATACGCTGCATGTCAGCATAAAAAAGCACTTTCTATGCAGGACAGCATAATCATGAGTCAAATGATCAATAAAGCCCAAGGATTCGGCTTAGCACTACTCACAAAAATGGCATCGAGTGACCGACTGGATCAACTCAAATTGCGCAAATGGGTCGAAAAGTCACTTTATCATTCTGCAAAAGCAGGATTTAAAACACTGGAAAGCACTCAAAAAACATTTAAACGTACCCAAAGCGTGCCACAGCAACGGTTGAAGCAGCAGTCGAAAGATTTATTTGATTTATCACTGAATGAAGAACAACAAATGCTGGTCGATGCGATGCAGCAATTTGCAACAGAGGTGATCTATCCTTTGGCTTATGAAGCAGACCTTCATGCGCAATTCCCACAACAACTTTGGCAATACAGCACAGATTTAGGCTTAAATAGCTACGCCCTACCCGAAGCCTTAGGCGGAGTGGCAACTGAGCAAAATATTGTCAGTCATCTTTTAATTGCAGAACAATTGGCGCGAGGCGATTTTAGTTTAACTGCAGGACTGCTTTCGACTTTTAGTGTAATCAATGCCATCACCCGTTGGGGTTCAGAAGCGGTTCAAAATCTTTATTTAACAGCCTTTGCTGAAGCAGAGTCTAGCGGGCTGACAATACAAGCTACATTTGCAGTGCAGGAAAATACTGCTGCTTTTAATCCGTATCAATTAAAAACCAAAGCAACCTTACAAAATGGACAGTACCTAATCACAGGTGAAAAAACGCTGGTGATTTTAGCCAAAACTGCCGATTTATTTTTAGTTAGTGCCGAGCTTGATAACAAGCCCGAAGTCTTTATCGTTCAGCGTGATGCAAGCATAAAACTGAAAGAATCACCTGCTATGGGGCTAAAAGCCTCTGAAACAGTCACTTTGAGTTTTAATCAAACCCCTGCAGAACGCTTAGGTACAGATGATTTTGACTATAGCGCCTTTTTAGATTTAGGCAATCTCATGTGGTGCGCCATGGCCTTAGGTTGCTGTGAAGCAGTTAAAAGTTATTGCATTGGCTATGCCAATGAACGCACTGCATTTGGCGAGCCAATTTCACATCGTCAAAGTGTGGCATTTATGATTGCCGACATGGCCATTGAAATTGAAGCTATGCGCATGTTGTTGCTGAATGCCGCAAGTCTTGCAGAATCAGGACAAAATTTTCATCGTGCAGCGTATTTAGCCCGACTGCTATGTGCAGAAAAATCCATGCAAATTGCCACCAATGGCGTACAAATTTTAGGTGGTCATGGCTTTACCAAAGAACACCCTGTAGAACGCTGGTATCGTGATTTACGTGCAACGGCAATTATGCATTCTGGTTTACATGCTTAATGCTGAATTCAATCAAAAATAAAGCCAAAAAATATAAGGAATACAGGCATGAATTTACAAAACCCGAAAAAATTTAAAATGCTGATTGATCAGGCACATGAAGTTGCACTCAATGTCTTGCGCCCTATTTCTAGAAAATACGATAAAGCTGAACATGCTTACCCAAAAGAACTGGATATGCTCGCTGCCTTAGTCGATGGCATGAACCAAGCGGGAGATGGCATGAATGCAGGTGCTGCAGTCAATAAACGTGGCGATACATCTACAGGCAATAAAAATGGCGTAAATATGTCTACAGCCCTCAGTATTGTAGAAATGTGTTATGGCGATACAGGTTTATTACTCAGTATGCCACGCCAAGGTTTAGGTAACTCCGCCATTGCAGCGGTTGCCAATGAAGAACAATTGCAACGCTTTCATGGGGTTTGGGCTGCTATGGCCATTACTGAACCCAACTGTGGCTCAGACTCTGCGGCCATACGAACCACAGCCCGCAAAGATGGCGATGCATATATTTTAAATGGTGAAAAAATATTTGTAACCTCTGGCGATCGTGCAGATGCAGTAGTGGTTTGGGCAACTTTAGATAAACAACTTGGACGTGCTGCGATTAAATCATTTGTGGTACCTAAAGGCACACCAGGCATGACGGTAGAACGTTTGGAGCATAAATTAGGGATCAAAGCGTCAGACACCGCCAGTATTCGCTTTGAAGATTGTCGCGTGCCTGCTAGCAATCTTTTGGGTAATGCAGAAATTGATGTTGCGAAAGGTTTTGCAGGGGTAATGGAAACTTTTGACAATACCCGCCCTTTGGTTGCAGCCATGGCTGTGGGTTGTGCCAAAGCCGCATTGGAGCGTATTCAAAAAATTTTCAAAGACCACCTAGATGAACACTATGCCACCCCATATTTACAGTGCTCACATATCGCTGCACAAATTTATAAAATGGAAGCAGAATGGGAAGCTGCACGTTTACTGATGCTCAAAGCCGCATGGATGGCAGACAATAAACAGCCTAATTCACGTGAAGCCTCCATTGCCAAAGCCAAAGCAGGCCGAATTTGTAATGACATTACTTTAAGATGTGTCGAATTGGCGGCTGCGGTAGGCTATAACGAAGATGAATTATTGGAAAAATGGGCACGTGACTCCAAAATTTTAGATATTTTTGAAGGCACGCAACAGATTCAGCAACTGATTATTGCCCGACGTGAATTAGGAAAAAGCTCAAGCGAATTGAAATAATTTTACCCATTCAGACATATAACTTTATGCAATAAAAGACAGAATTTATTCAAACATCTTGGTAAATTTCTGTCTTTTACCCTATCACGTTTTCTTATCTCAACATATTATTGATGTAATTTTTGCTATTAAAGCAGAAAGTTTAACGGCTTAACCAACGATCAATTACCGCAAATTTCTTAAAAATACGTGCACGACGCTTAGGTTGAATATTGGCTTTGTTTAAGTCGCCCTGATAATGCTCAAACACTCGCTGATCCATAATTTTAAACCACAGTGGTGGAATCAGTGCAGGCAGCAACATGCTGGCATATCCACTTGGTAATTCAGGCGCTTCATCAAAATGGCGCAGTGCCTGAAATGGCCGGGTCGGATACGCATGATGGTCAGAATGACGTTGTAATTGATATAAAAATAAATTAGTCACAATATTGTTATTGTTCCAGCTGTGTTCGGGCATGGTTCGTTCATATTTACCCTGCGCATCTTTTTGTCTGAGCAAGCCATAATGTTCAATATAATTAATCAGCTCAAATAGACTGATGCCATAAAAAGCCTGAGTGGCTAAATACGGTAAAATTCCTGTACCAAAACGTGCCAGCAATACACTATGAAAAGCAGCACTTATCCCCCAGCCTTGTAACAACTCATTCTCTTTAGACCAAAATTGTTTGCCCTTACGCTTTAAACGCTGGATTTCAATTTGAATGGCAGATTGAAACGAGCCTTTCACTGTACGTGGCCAAAACTCATAAAATGTTTCACCCATACGTGAAGATGCAGGGTCTTCAGGCGTTGCTGCACGTTTATGATGACCGTAAGGATGTTCTACCCGAAAATGATTATAGCCTGTTGGTGCTAAGGCCAAATGTGACAGCAAATGATCTATTTTTGAAGATTTATGACTGAGTTCATGTGCGGTATTTACAGCAATACCGTTCACCATGCCCATAGAAATACCCAATAAAACTTTATCAAGTAATGAAGTTTGTGGGCGTCCAACCAAATAAGCAGCATAGATATTGGTGGCATATTGCAACGGAATAAAACTTTTCACCAAACGTGAATAATACGGGTCTTGTTCAAGTCGCTTTACATCTTCATTGCTTGGATTATTCGCATCTTGACCTATTAAGGTATCAATGGTTGGAATAATGACATGTAATAATAATGGCCCACCCAACGCAAATACTTTTTTGGCAGGCTTAGGTGCAAATTGGTATCCCGCTAAAATTCCCATACCCAACACAGGTAAAAATGGGCTGATCAACCACAAATAACGCTTCTTATCGAGTTGAGTAACGCTCTTATAAGGAACATCCTGTTCCATTTTTTCCATTAAATGAAGTGGTGCGTTCATTTTCTTAGCTTCCTTCTACGCTCATCTGTCTATATAGTTGAATATCAATACAAGAATGAACAGTTGCAGACGTCCAAAAAAACTATGCAAAAGTCTTTGGCGCAAAATGCGCAATATTGTCCCGAAATCACAGGTTTTTAATTTTACGTTTGTTTATGCTTAAAATATGGATGCTTTAAGTAAGATTTTTGAAGATATACATTTACACCAGTCTGCGTATATCTATTTGAATCCGCATGGAAATTGGTCATTTCAATATCATGATCAGGGTGCCATGCTGGCTTATGTGGTGCTACAAGGGACACTGCATGTGCACTTGTCTGAAAAAACCCAACTACAAGTAGATGCAGGCGATATTGTGCTGATTCCTTCGGGTTGTAGTCATTATGCATGTGCGCAAGCCAAGACACACTGGACTGAACATTTTGATATTTCAGACTTATTCCAACTTAAATCACAGCAGTCTGTTCAGTTCGGAACGGTTCATCACGAACAAGCTGAAGATGCATTTATATTGGTAATCCAGTGCCACATGGATACCACGATGGCAAAACCACTTTTAAATGCCCTACCCGAATATCTACATATTCCACATATTATGTGCAGCACAGCACCTGAATGGTTGCAAATTGGCTTACAGTTTTTAGCAGTAGAAAGTCATCAAATCCGACCTGGCCGTGACAAAATACTCGATCACTTGGTGAGTATTTTACTTATAGAATGTGTGCGGGATTATATTGCCCAGTTAGATGACTCCAATAACTGGCTTGGTGCTTTGGCACATCCCGAACTTTCCAATGCCTTAGCGGCTATTCACGGCCAACCCGAACAGGCTTGGACTGTGGAAAGCCTAGCAGAACAATGCTGTATGTCCCGCTCTAAATTTGCCAACTTATTTAATCAGTTAATTGGCGAGCCACCTTTGGCCTACTTACAACAACATCGTCTGCGTTTGGCATCAAATTATTTGCAGCAAGGCCAACTGTCGATACAACAAATAGCACATCGTGTGGGTTATTCTTCAGAAACCGCATTTAGCCAGACATTTAAAAAGCAGTTTGAACTGACGCCTAGCCAATATCGACAGCAATTTCAAACCACTCTATAAATAATTATGCGAATAACTTAGTGATCCAAAATTGCCAAAATTGCTTGGGCTGGGTCTTCGCTATTGTCTGACAGCAATTGTTTATGCATGGTCATGTGCTGCATGGCTTGAATCTGTGCAGCTTCAATATTCATTAGCTTTTCAATTTCAGAAGCCAAGCGTTCAGGCGTTGCATCATCCTGAATTAATTCCTGAATGACCTTTTTACCTGCAATAATATTCGGTAATGAATAATACGGAATTTGGACCAACAATTTTGCAATCCAGTAGGTAATACGGTTGAGCTTATAAAAAGTCACCATAGGACGGTGCAGCAACATCGCTTCCAAAGTCGCCGTTCCCGAAGCCAGTGCAATAATATTGGATGCATTCATGACCTGACGTCCAATTTTTGACTCCGTACCACGATTTTCCATAATCTTGATTTTGGCTTGTAATACTAGCGGATAAGACTGCAACAGATTTTCAATTTGTTGTTTGCGTGCGTCATTAATGGCAGGAATCAAAAAAATATACTGTGGATGTTTTTGGCTTAAAATTTGAGCTGCATCTAACACCAAAGGTCCTAAACGTTCAATTTCACCACGTCTACTACCTGGCAATAAGGCAATATGTGCCTGAGTGTCATCTAAACCCAATTCCTGCTTCGCTGCTGTAATTGGATTATCTAGACTTAACTGGCTCGCAAGTGGATGCCCAACAAAAGCAGCAGGCACATTCCATTTTTTAAAAAAGGCTTTTTCAAATGGAAATAGACACAACACCAAATCTATACTGGCTTTTATGCCATGTACCCGACCTTGACGCCATGCCCACACCGAAGGACTAACGTATTGTACCGTTTTAATGGGTAGGTTTTTTTGTTTTAAACTTTTAGAAAGACGTAAATTAAAATCGGGGGCATCGACACCTACAAAAACATCGACTGGGTTGTTACTCCATTGTTCGACTAGACCATCGCGCACCGCAAATAGTTTTTTTAGGTCTTTGAGTACTTCAACTATGCCCATCACCGATAAAATATCCATCGGATAATAGCTTTTAAAGCCTTCTGCAATCATTTGAGGCCCACCAATGCCTTCAAACTCTGCATCAATGCCTTGCTCACGAAAACGTCGCATAAGTTGTGCACCCAAAGTATCTCCCGATACTTCTCCCACAACGATACCAATTTTAAGTTTCCGATTTTGCAAAGGTTTTTCCTCTAAATTTTAATTTATATCACTTAGGGCATTTTAGCATAGCCACTGTATTTTGTAAGAAATAGAAATTTTAGATGACTATTTTCCTGAAACAGCCAAATTCACTATATCTGTTTTAAGAATAAGTAAATCATTAATCAAGACAACAGCTTATTTGCAAAAGTCATACTATATCCACGTTTTTTTATGTTCGGCAGCTTTTCATGGTTGGTCCTATTGAGTTTATTTTAGCGGGTGTATTGGTTGGCTTCTGCGTTGGTGTCACTGGCGTTGGAGGTGGTTCACTCATGACTCCTATTCTGATCAGCCTGTTTAAAATTGAACCGCACATTGCCATTGGCACAGACCTACTTTATGCCGCGATTTCAAAATTTTGTGGTTCTTTGGTGCATGCAAAAAAAATGAATATCGTCTGGCCTATTGTAATTTGGCTTGCTGTAGGCAGTATTCCAGCATCTTTTGCCACACATTGGGTATTGGAAAATTACTTAAGCCAATCTACTCATTATAAAATGGTGCTGACCGTTGTTCTTGGCTTTATGTTGACCTTAACTGGCATCTCAATTGTTTTCCGTAGCCAAATCGAAACTTTTTTTAATAAATACAGAAAACAAGAATTACCTGACATGACTCAGGATTTAGAAAAAGTCAAACTTCAGGCCGCAGATAAGCGCGTACTGATTGTAATTATGGGTATTGTACTTGGGGTATTTGTCACACTTTCATCAGTCGGCGCTGGTGCTTTTGGCATTATGGCTTTGGTGTTAATGTTTCCAAACCTACCAATGATTCGTATTATCGGCTCAGATGTCGTGCATGCAGTACTGCTAACCTTAGTTGCAGGCTTAGGACACATGAGTTCAGGCAATGTCGATTTCAATTTATTGATTTGGTTGCTAGTCGGTTCAATTCCAGCCATTGTGGTTGGGACTTTGCTCAGTTCCCGTTTACCTGAAAAAGTTATTCGTAAAGTTTTAGGGATTACCCTATTTGTGATTGGGATTAACTTTATGGTGAATCCTGTCAAATCTAAGCCTGTAAGTACACCTGAAACAGCGGTTGTGATTTCTGAAGCACAATCCAAGCAATAATTAACAAACTAAGTTTGAATATAATTTATAGAAATGGGCAGTTTAATTTATCTGCCCGATTCATCACTTATTTTTTAAAGAAGTATTCATCTTTTTATAACAAAATACAGTGAAATTCATGTTATATTCAGACTATTAAACAATCTTTTGTATGATCAAACCAGTGACGGCAATGAATACTTTACAGTCTAATCCTCTTACACAATCAGACATCGATGACGTGAATATTAAAAGTATTCAGCCACTCGTGACTCCTGCAGAATTAAAAACTGAGTTACCTTTGACTGAAACTGCTTATCAAACCGTTCTTCATGGTCGTGAAACTATCCGCAATATTTTAGATGGTAAAGACAAGCGTCTATTTGTGGTCATTGGCCCATGTTCTATTCACGATCCTGTTGCTGCACACGAATATGCAGATCGTTTGAAAGTTTTAAGCGAAAAAGTAAAAGACTCTCTTTACATTGTCATGCGTGTCTATTTTGAAAAACCACGTACTACTGTGGGCTGGAAAGGCTTAATTAACGATCCAGACATGAATGACTCTTTCAATATTGAAAAAGGCTTACGTCTTGGTCGTAAACTTTTACTTGAGCTAAATGAAAAAGGCTTACCATGTGCAACCGAAGCACTTGATCCAAACTCACCACAGTATTATCAAGATTTAATTTCTTGGTCTGCAATTGGTGCACGTACCACAGAAAGCCAAACACACCGTGAAATGTCTTCAGGTCTTTCATCTCCTGTTGGTTTTAAAAATGGTACAGATGGCGGTTTAACAGTTGCAACCAACGCTATGCAATCGGTAAAACATGGTCATAGCTTCTTAGGCCTGAATGATCAAGGTCAAGTTTCTGTAATTCGTACCAGCGGCAACCCATATGCGCATGTGGTTTTACGAGGTGGCAATGGCAAACCTAACTACGATGCTGGCTCTGTTGCAGAAGCTGAAAATGCTTTAACTAAAGCCAAAGTTAGCACCAAAATCATGATTGACACCAGTCATGCCAACTCCAACAAAGACCCATTCTTACAACCGCTGGTATTAAAAAATATTACCGAGCAAATTGTTGATGGTAACAAGTCTATTGTAGGCATTATGGTCGAAAGTCACCTTAAAGGTGGTCGTCAAGATATTCCTGCAAACTTATGCGATTTAGAGTATGGTAAATCTGTGACTGATGGTTGTATCGACTGGGAAACCACAGAAAAAGCATTACTTGAAATGCATGAAGCATTAAAAGACGTTTTAGCAAATCGTTAAGATTTAAAAAACGCCATCTTCATGATGGCGTTTCTATTTGTTGCATAGGAAATGACTCGCCATGAATGAACTTGAAACTCAACTTAGCCAAATTAAAAAATTCCAGTTTGTTCATGAACGCCTGTTTACTTCAGGTCAACTTACCGCAGACGAATTAAAACTGATTAAAGAGTACGGCATTGGCACAGTAATTAATTTGGCTGAAAGTGATGCCGAACACACCCTTCCCCATGAGGATAAAATTTGTCTAGATATTGGACTCAACTATATTCAGTTGCCAATTTCACTGGAAACACCATCTTCAGATCAGTGCTTATTGTTTTTAGATTTACTGGATCATTTACTGGAAAGCCAAATGGTCTGGGTTCACTGTAGCAACAATAATCACGCCAGTAGTTTGATGTATGTATATCGCCAATATTTTATGGATATGGATATTGCCACAGCACAAGACTTCTTACATGACATTTGGAAACCCAATGAAACGTGGACAGGTTTAATTCACGCAGTATCTTTACAGCTTCAAGGTCGTAAAGCCACTCAAGACTTACAGCAGGCTTTAGAATCTGCTGAAACTTGATTCACCTCAGCAGATATCTTCATTTTTATTTAGTATGTGAAATTAGCACTGTTGCAGTTGCTAAAATACCTTCCTGACGTCCAGTAAAACCGAGTTTTTCGGTAGTTGTGGCTTTAATACTAATTTGTGTTACTTCCACATCCAACACATCGGCAATACTTTGGCGCATTTCCAAAGTGTGCGTAGCAAGTTTTGGACGCTCACAAGCCACCGTAATATCGGCATTATTCAGTTTATAACCACGGTCTAAAATCAGTTGGTACACATGTTTAAGCAGCTCTCGGCTATCTGCACCTTTATAATTCGGGTCTGTATCTGGAAAGTGCTGACCAATATCTCCTAAGGCCAATGCACCTAACAGCGCATCACACAGCGCATGCAACACCACATCACCATCTGAATGTGCTTTTAAACCTTGTGTATGCGGAATTTGAACACCTGCAAGCGTCACAAAATCCCCTGCTTCAAAGGCATGAACATCTAATCCTTGTCCAATTCGAATATGTGCAACCATGTTCAACTCCTGTAGAAATAAATCATTGAAATCTTGTATTCATACTTTCGATTTCGCTATAGTTAGACTAGCGCAACATAGTGAAAGTATAAGCGATCATGCTGTTGAAATCTGAAATTTATCTTATCAAAAACTTAGGCACACTGCTGCTATTTGGCTGTTTATATTCATCTTTCTCTTATGCTCAAGGGATTGATTGTTCTACTGCTGCCCAAACAAAGCTCAGCAAAGTGTGCAATGATGATTTTTCAGAATTACGTGAAAAATTAAATGATCAACATTTAACTGCATATTTGATGAGTGATGCGCCAATTCGCCTTATAGAAGACACTCAACAGTTGTGGATGCAACGCCTACAGCAATGTAAAAGTTTAAATTGTTATACCCAACAATTTGATGTACGTATCGATCAACTGAATTTTTTTACCTCTATGAATCAGAGCATGACCCAGCATTATTTAAAATATGAAAATGGTCAATTTGCTGCACAGCCTGTGCATTTACAGATTCATCAACTCAGTAAAAATAGCATTAAAATTGAAGGACTTGCTTATCGCAATCCGAACAATCGACTCGAATCGCAAAGTATTGCTTTTTTAGCCTACACCACACCTGAACAAAAAACAGAAATTACTGACAATGAACATGATTGCAGTTATCAATTTGACTATTCTAAAGCGATATTAAAAATACACACTCGCCAAAAAGGCTGTGAGCGCTTTGCAGGAATATACCGTTTATATGATTAAGTCTGTTTAAGCCTTATCAATCTTCAGATTAACCACCACAACACGAATGGTAAGCTTAAAGCTGCACACACTGTTTGCAGGCTAATGACCGTTGCCATCATCCGACTATCACCACCTAAAACCTGTGTTAGAACATAAGCGGCAGATGCTGTCGGTAAAGCAAAAAACAAGACCAGTATTTGTGTTTCTAAAACTGGTAGTTTCAAACCCCAACAAACAAGCCATGCCAAAGCAGGCATAAAGAGCAAGCGACCAACGACATTTAATCCCAAAGGCATTAAGTCTCGCTGTAAACCATTAAACTGTAGTGCTGCCCCTACACACATCAGCCCTAATGGTAAACTACATAAAGCAATCTGCCGAATTAAATGCTCTGCGCCGATCCACAAACTCAGCCCTGATATGTTAAACAAACCACCGACTATACAGCCTAAAATCAGTGGGTTTTTCATCAGTGCATATAAAATTTGCTGTGGCTGTAAAGTCTTGGTATCACTCAAAGCAAGTACCGACAATACATTGACCAATGGAATGCAAAACACCAGAATAATTGCAAACAGTGCCATGCCCTGCGCTTGAAACAATGCTGCGACTAATGCTAAACCAATATAGGTATTGAAGCGCACCATGCTTTGCATATACACCCCAAAGCGTGCCGCAGGTGTCTTAAAATAATGCCGTAAAGCGTACAACAGAGAACTTGCCAATGTGACCACGATACCCACCACAAACATAATTTGTGCGATTGATTTCGCTTCAATGTGTGCTGTGGCAAGGTTTAAAAACAGCATGCTTGGAAATAAAATATAATAATTTAATTTCTCTGCACCTTTCCAGAATGGTTCATCCAGTACGTGAATACGCTTCAATGCATAGCCCATTGCAATTAAAGCAATTAAGGGGAACAGTGCAATAAAAATTAACTGGGTCATGATGTACTCGGTGTGCCACTGATCTGCTTAAATTTTATAGAGAACGTCTGTTAAGCTTCGGCTATTTCAGTAGTTTATAAGATGATGAAGAACTATATCCACTCCACCTTAATTTAGTTCAATATCAACGATGGGTATGAATTGACATCACAATGCCCATACTGGCAAGCATGGAAATCACAGCTGTACCACCATAGCTCATCAGCGGCAATGGGTCACCCGTAACAGGTAAAATACCACTCACCATCCCAGAGTTTAAAAACACAAAGAAAAAGAAAGTCAGCCCAACTGTACCTGCATACAAACGGCCAAAATTATGGAAACAGTTCATCCCTATCATTAAGCAGCGTAAAATAATGGCAGCAAACAAACTGAACAGTAAAAATACACCTATAAATCCAAATTCTTCGGCATAGGTCGACATAATAAAGTCAGTATGATGTTCAGGTAAGTAACCCAAGTGTGACTGGGTTCCTTCCAAATAGCCCTTGCCTGTAAAACCACCTGAGCCAATTGCAATTTTTGACTGAATAATATTCCAGCCTGCACCCAAGGCATCAGATTCAGGGTCAAACAAGGTCAAGACTCTTTTCTTTTGATATTCCTGTAAAAAGAACATCCAAAGCAAAGGTGCAGCAACAGCCAAAGCCCCAATTGCACCTAGAATCAAACGCCACGACATCCCACTTAAAAATAAGGCAAATACACCTGGAATAATCAGGCCAATATTCAAGTCAGGTTGTAAGGCAACAAGGACAAAAGGAATCATCATCAACACTAAGGCAACAATGATATGAATAAATTTAGGCGGAAAAGCACGACGAGAAAAATACCACGCCATCATTAACGGCATAGCAAATTTCATAAACTCACTGGGTTGCATGCTGCCAATTCCGGGTAAGCTGATCCAGCGTTTTGCGCCCATACGGGTTTCACCAATGAGCAGAACAAGCCCCAGCATGACCACAGCAAACATATAAAAATACGGACTAGCCGCCTGATACACTTTCGGTGGAATTTGCGCAAGAATGATCATGGCCACAAAACCAATCCCAAAACTAGTGGCTTGGCGTAAAACCATCCCCATGTCTTGTGCTGTGGCACTATACACCACCATTAAACCTAGAATCGCATTTAGAATTAAAAAGCATAGCAACCACGGATCTAAATGTAGTTTAGTCCAACGTGAGGAATCATTTTTAATGCTTCTACCATCACGTAATGAGTGACGTAAAAAACGATACTGCTGCGATGGATTCATACGGCTCAAAGGTTTTAAATAGACAGAACGGACAATTATAGAAGCAAAGCTGCACAGAGTGAATCATTAAACTATAATCGCTGAAATTTCCACTTTATCTTGTGGTTTTACAGGGCTTGTTGTTGTGCAGATAAAATTAAACGTGCAAGTTCCAAATCATCAGGATAGGTGATTTTAATATTATCAGAACGCCCCTGTACGACATTGACTGCATACCCCATAGCTTCTAAAGCACTGGCTTCATCCGTAATAGTATGTTTCTGCTCCAAAGCAGATTCGATTGCGGTTTTGAGCACACTTAGTTTTGCAATTTGAGGGGTTTGCGCCTGCCAGAGATGGTCACGGCTGACTGTTTTTTCAATTTGAGGTGCATGTGCAACGTGCTTTAAGGTATCTCGCACAGGAATAGCTAAAATTGCACTTTGATCTGTGTCTTGTGCAGTCTTATACAGCTGCTCTAGACAAGTAGTCGTAACACAAGGACGTGCTGCATCATGCACTAAGACCCAGTCATCTGCATGTGCAATTTCCGCCAAATAACGTAGCGCATTCAGTACAGAGTCTACTCGCTCGGCGCCACCTAAGCAAAAATGTGCTTTTTCTTTTTGGGCCAAATTTAGGTTTTGTGCTACATCATCTGCTTGACCTATGGCCAAAACATAGCCTGCCAACGGTAAATGATTTAAACGTGCAATACTATGCTCTAAGACAGTTTGATCTTGTATGGTTTGATATTGTTTTAATTCAGTTTTTGAAAAACGGCTACCCGAACCCGCTGCGGGAATAATCGCCCAAAGTTTAGGGTGTTGTGGCGGTTGCTGCGGGTTGTTGTGATTCATTGGTGCGTAAATCTACAGTTGAATTGGGTTGAATATAAATGGGTTTATATTGTGTGCTGATGGTACTCATTTGCACAAATGTTTCATGTGGCTTAATCAAGCCTAAATCTAAACGGGCATGCTCTTCTATGGCTTCTACCCCATTTTTTAAGTCATACACTTCTGCCGCAAGTACACGATTGCGTTCTTTGAGATCTTGATTTAATTCTGTTTGTTGTTGGATTTTTTCTGTCAGTGCGGCATGGTCCTGATAACCACCCTCACCAAACCAATATAAATATTGAAACCCTGCGATCAAAAAGATCGCAAGGCCCAACAATGCTTTACTCGCTTTGGAGTCAAATACATTTAACATGCACGATGTCGCTTAGTTCAAACCTTTGAATTCAGCTTTACCGCGATATGCAGCTTTCGTCAATTCTTCAATACGAAGTAATTGGTTATATTTTGCTACACGGTCAGAACGGCACAATGAACCTGTTTTGATTTGACCCGCTGCAGTACCCACTGCAAGATCTGCAATTGTAGAGTCTTCAGTTTCGCCTGAACGGTGTGAAATAACAGTGGTATAACCATTTGCTTTAGCAAGATAAATAGCATCAAGCGTTTCAGTTAAAGTACCAATCTGGTTGTATTTAATCAGAATTGAGTTAGCAACTTTCTCATTAATACCACGTTGTAAGATTTTTGGATTGGTCACAAATAGGTCGTCACCTACCAATTGAATCTTGTCACCCAAAATAGACGTCAAGTAAGACCAACCTTCCCAATCAGATTCATCCAAACCATCTTCAATTGAGATAATTGGATATTGGTTGACCAAACCTGCTAAATAGTCAGAAAATTCATTGCTTGAGAATGCTTTATTGCCTTCACCTGCAAGAATATATTGACCATTTTTGTAGAATTCTGAAGATGCACAGTCAAGCGCAAGCATCATATCAGAACCAGCTTTGTAACCCGTTTTCTCAATTGCTTCAAGAATAACAGTAATTGCTTCTTCGTTTGAACGTAAGTTCGGCGCGAAACCACCTTCATCACCTACTGCAGTATTCAAACCTTGTTTTTTCAATACAGATTTCAACGAATGGAATACTTCTGCACCTGCACGTAATGCTTCAGAGAATGAAGTGAAGCCTACTGGCTCAATCATAAACTCTTGGATATCTACGTTGTTGTCTGCATGAGAACCACCATTTAAGATGTTCATCATTGGTACAGGCATAGTCAAAATTGTTTGACCACGTAAATCTGCGATGTATTGGAAAAGAGGAATTTTCTTTTCGTCTGCAGCAGCACGTGCAGCAGCCAAAGATACTGCTAGTGTAGCGTTTGCACCTAGTTTTTCTTTGTTTTCAGTACCATCAAGCGCGATCATGGTGTTGTCGATGTCTTTTTGTTCAAACACAGACTTACCTACTAACGCATCACGGATTAGCGTGTTCACGTTGTTGACTGCAGTTTTAACACCTTTACCCAAGTAACGTGCTTGATCGCCATCACGAAGTTCTAGAGCTTCACGAGAACCAGTTGAAGCACCTGATGGTGCACATGCACGGCCAACTACGCCAGATGCTAAGATTACGTCTGCTTCGATGGTTGGGTTACCACGAGAGTCCAAAATTTCACGTGCACGAATGTCAACGATTTGGCTCATGAACAATTCCTCAGTTGATTAATAACAAGATGCTTTTGATCGCATCAATGAGTCTATAATTTAATATACGTCTAACTTAGTGTGTATCTAGCTTTTTGAAACCTTTAACCAAGGTATCCAATTCTTTGAGCTGTGCCAAGAACGGCTCAAGCTGTGAGAGACGCAAGGCACAAGGTCCATCACATTTTGCCTGCTCAGGATCAGGATGCGCTTCTAGGAATAAACCAGCCAAGCCTGTTGCCATGCCTGCACGTGCCAAAGTGGTAATTTGTGCACGGCGACCACCTGCTGAATCTGCGCGACCACCAGGGGTTTGCAAGGCATGGGTTACATCAAAGAACACAGGAACATTCATTTCTTTCATGATGTCAAAGCCAAGCATATCTACAACCAAGTTGTTGTAACCAAATGCTGAGCCACGCTCACAAAGAATGAGTTTGTCATTCCCTGCTTCCAAACACTTATGCAAAATATGACGCATTTCGTGTGGCGCAAGGAATTGTGCTTTTTTAATGTTGATAATGGCTTGAGTTTTCGCCATCGCTTCAACCAAATCGGTCTGGCGACTTAAAAACGCAGGAAGTTGAATAATGTCAGCTACTTCTGCCACAGGTGCAGCCTGATATGGCTCATGCACATCGGTGATAATTGGCACATTAAAATGCTTTTTAATGTCAGCCAGCCATTCAATGCCTTTTTCCAAGCCTGGACCACGAAACGAGTTCAGGCTTGAGCGGTTGGCTTTATCAAAACTGGCTTTGAACACATACGGGATATCTAAGCGTTTGCAAATATCCACATAGGTTTCAGCAATTTCAAAAGCAAGGTCTTTGGACTCAAGGACATTCATGCCGCCAAACAATACAAATGGCAAATGGTTCGCCATTTGTATATCACCTAAACGGACAATTTCCTGTGGTTTTAATAGTGACATTTAAACTTCCTAGTCTATTCCTAAAGCCATCTTATTTGTTTTTTTGATGCTGTTGCTTCGCTGCACCAATAAAGCCTGCAAACAATGGGTGTCCATCACGTGGCGAACTGGTAAATTCTGGGTGGAATTGTACCGCAATAAACCATGGGTGTTGCGGAATTTCCACAGTTTCAACCAAGTGCTGAATTGGTGAATAACCCGAAATTTTTAGACCTGCTTCTTCAAGCACTGGAATATAACGGTTATTCATCTCATAACGGTGACGGTGACGCTCAACAATTTCGTTAGAACCGTACACTTGTGCAGTTTTTGTGCCTTCTACCAATTCAGATTTTTGTGCACCTAAACGCATTGTGCCACCTAAATCAGAATCAACAGAACGCTGTTGCACTTCGCCGCGCTCATCTAACCATTCAGTAATCAAACCAATGAGTGGTGACTTGGTTGAACGGTTAAATTCTGTTGAGCTTGCATCGGTAATACCGGCCACGTTACGTGCATATTCAATCACAGCCAACTGCATACCTAAACAGATACCCAAGAAAGGTACACCGTTTTCACGTGCATACTGGATTGCCTGCATTTTACCTTCAGTACCACGCTCACCAAAGCCGCCTGGTACTAAAATCGCATCTGCATCTTTCAGTACAGTGCGTACATCTTGGCTTTCTAGTTCTTCAGCATTAACGTAGTCAATTTCAACTTTGACACGGTTTTGAATACCCGCATGCAGCAATGCTTCGTTTACAGATTTGTAAGCATCTGGCAGTTCAACATATTTACCCACCATCGCCACACGAACGCTGTACTCTGGGTTCAATAATGCTTCAACTACGTTGTCCCAATCAGATAAATCTGCTTCAGGAAGATCATTGAAACCAAAACGCTCACAAATTAAATCATCAACGTCTTGCTCATAGAAAGTACGTGGAATTTGATAAATGGTTTTGGCATCTTTACACACCACCACCGCACGTGCTTCCACATTCGTAAACAGTGCAATTTTACGGGTCGTGTCAGCATCGACATCATGTTCTGTACGACAGATCAGAATGTCTGGTTGAATACCAATAGACAATAATTCTTTAACAGAGTGCTGAGTTGGCTTGGTTTTCAACTCTGCAGCAGATTTGATATATGGCAATAATGTCAAGTGCATTAGCATAGTGCGCTTATGACCTAATTCTACCATAAGTTGACGTACAGATTCCATGAATGGGAGAGATTCAATGTCACCTACTGTACCGCCAATTTCTACGATTGCGACATCGTAGCCTTCGCCTGCGCGAAGTACACGTTCTTTAATGTTGTCGGTAATATGCGGAATTACCTGAACTGTGCCGCCCAAGTAATCACCACGACGTTCTTTGTTTAAAACGTCTTGGTAAACACGACCTGAAGTAAAGTTATTTAACTTGGTCATTTTCGCACGACGCAAGAAACGTTCGTAATAACCCAAATCTAAGTCAGTTTCAGCACCATCCTCTGTGACAAAAACTTCACCATGTTGGAAAGGACTCATTGTCCCTGGATCGACATTAATGTATGGATCCATTTTGACCATGGTTACTTTCAAACCACGGGCTTCTAAAAGTGCAGCAACTGAAGCAGCTGAAATACCTTTACCTAGTGATGAAACTACACCACCAGTCACGAAAATAAAATGGGTCATTGGGTTTCTCGTACAATCGAGCCTAAATAGGCCTACAATGTTGCGCAATTTTACTTTACTCTGCACCAATAAAGCAAAGTCATTCCGCATCAATTCATAGAACAATAAACAATTGGTTATTCTATCAGCATTTCCAATAAAAAATTAGAACTTCTTGAGAGGATTTTCATCTGTCATTTTATTGCTATAATACGCTCGTCTATCCGATCTTTTATTTTGTGCGATTATGAATAAGAAACTTTTAATCTGTGGTGCAATTGCAACGGCGTTGTTGGTAACTGCATGTGTTAAAAAAGAACAGCCAAAGCAAGATGAGCAAGAGCAAGTTGAAGTTCAAACTGAACAAACCACTGAAACTGCTCAATTTGAACCACTAGAACCTGTAGAAAGCATTGAAGATGCTGAACCAGAAATGCCTGCACATGTAGAAGTAGAACGTACTGAAACAGCGAATACTACGACTGAAATTCGCCGTGAAACACCTGCACAACCTGCTGCCGCACCTGCTCCAAGAGCTGAAGCACCTGTTGCAGAAGACAAGCCAACTCAGGCACGTCCAAGCAATACATCTGGCACACAATCTGAAGATGATGCAGTTGCCGCTGCCATTGCTGCTGCAACCCCAGCACTTGAGAACTAAGACATATTCAAGTTTGAAAGTGTAGACTACAAATCAAGTCCATTTAAATTTTGAACTAAGTCCAATGTTAAAAACCCAGTACATCTTGTTGATGGCTGGGTTTTTTAATGGGTTGAATTACTGCGCTATATCAGATGATCAATGAATTGGGTTAGGTCGTGGCAATTCTGACTGTACTTTAAAATAATTAGCAATCAGACGTGACGCCCATGATTTGGTAAACCCAACACCTTCATAAAAACCACAATGGCTACCTTTACGGGTAGTCACCACCATAATATTTGGCATGTTTTGAATGGTTTCTTTATAAGGATCAAAGTTCTTAATATGACATACAGGATCATCTTCCGCATTTAAAACCATGAGTGGAATTTTGACATTCTCAAACACATAAATTGGATTAATTGCCTGCGTATAGCTGTCGTAATCTTCAAATCCTGCCAATTCAAAATAGGCTTTTTCAAACTCCGCCAAAGTGGTTGCACTTAAAACTTGCGACAAAGATTTCACATTTTGCCAAATGTGCTGATGCGGCTGAATAAAAAATTTGAGCAGCTTTTTGGTCATCACCTTACTGTAAAAAGGATGCACATGCTGAAAGCCTGACTCCGTGTTATATCCTGGGCAGAGTGCAAATGCCGCCTTAAACGGGGCTTGCTCCCCTTCTTCACCCAAGTAACGTACCAGCAAACCGGTGCCTGCCGATGAACCAACAGCATATAATTCTGATTGTGGAAATTGCTGCTGAATAAATTCGATTTGTTCACGCAAATCATGGGTTGAACCAAATAGATTAATTTGCGGTACAGGCATCGGTAAATTGCCATGCCCACGGCGTAGACATAAAGCAATCCGCCATTGGGTTTGTTGGTGTAAATCTCGCACCAATTCACGCATACTTTCTAAAGACCCAGTAATAGTATGCATCAACACAATTGTAGGTGTATCTACAGGCAGGTCATAACCGACCCAAGCCACTGCGGTGACACCACCATCCTGCATAGTTAGTTGATCGACCCGATCATACTGCTGGCGAATGGTTTTCTTTTTAATTAAATCAAAATATAAAAGATGCGCATGTGTGTTAGATAACCACGGCGTCGGACGGTATTTTTCTTTCAGTTGTGGCAATTTATCTAGCACCCGACGGATTTCTCCATGCGGGTGATAATACAAGGTAGGTAAGTCTGCGCCTGTAACTTGATCTAATACAGCTTGTGTAATTTGCGCTATTTTTTGTAATGTAGACATCATTTTACTCCCAAGCAATACATGTATTTTTAAGCATGTCCACCCGAAAACCGATTTCTAAAACAAACCACACTGCCATACACACGCATTATTTTACTTTTCGGCTGGCATAAAGGCCGCCATACGCTGTCCCATTTGTACAGCTAAAGCCTCTAAACCACTTTTCGGGCGAATCATTACTTCAAAATCCACAATTTGTCCTTGTGTATTAAACTGGATCATATCAATCCCTTTTAACTTCTTATCTCCCACATTGGCAGAAAATTCAAGTACAACATTGCAACCATCTTGTGAATAAAATTCACGGTGATAAGTAAAGTTTTCAAAGACCTGTATTACATTGGTCAAAATAAAAAATACAACTTGTTTGCCCGCATAAGGTTGATAGGCAACAGGAGAACGAAATACCACTTCATCTGCCAGTAGCTCACTTAAAATAGACATATCACGGTTTTGCAGCATTTCATGCCAACGCTGCACGGCTTGTTGTGTTGTTTCCAGACTCATTATGATTTCCTTATAAATTTGAATATTTCAATCTATAAAATAAAAATTTTGTTCCGAAGGAGCAGACGCTTTATACTGCCCCACTCCTAAAAAGAACCAAGCAAATATAAAGCGCTAAAATTGTCTAGATTGTTGCGGCCAATTCAGCACCCTGACGAATCGCACGTTTAGCATCCAACTCGCCTGCTTCTTTGGCGCCACCAATTAAATGCACGTTTTTACCTGCTGCTTGTAATTGCTCGTACATCGCAGTGTAAGACTCCTGCCCTGCACAAATCACCACATGATCTACTTCTAGCACAGTACTTTGACCATTCACGGTAACGTGTAAGCCCTGATCATCAATTAGGTCATAGCTTGCACCTGCAATCATATTTACGTTACGGTTTTTTAAACCTGTACGATGAATCCAGCCTGTGGTTTTGCCCAAGCCTGCACCCACTGACGATGCTTTACGTTGCAGCAAATAAATTTGACGCGGTGAAGCTTCTACATTAGCTTTTTTAAGTCCACCAACCTGCGCATAATTGGTATCAATCCCCCATTCATCATAGAATTTTTCAGGGTTTAAACTGCCACTTTCACCTTCATGGCTTAAATATTCCGCAGTATCAAAACCAATACCACCTGCACCAATAATTGCGACTCGTTGCCCTACAGGTTTACGCTCTTTCAGCACCTCAATATATGACAATACTTTAGGATGATTGATGCCTGGAATATCAAGCTGGCGTGGTGTTACCCCAGTTGCTACTACAATTTCATCAAATGAAGAATTTTCTAGTTGCTCAAAAGTCGCAGGATGATTCAGTTGCAATTTAATATTCGGTTGCAACTCGATTTGACGCTTGAAATAGCGCAAAGTTTCATAAAACTCTTCTTTGCCCGGAATGGTTTTGGCAATATTGAATTGTCCACCAATTTGGTTAGATGCTTCAAAAATGGTGACCTGATGACCTCGTTCTGCAGCATAGGTCGCAAAGCTTAAACCCGCAGGCCCAGCGCCAATCACCGCAATATTTTTAGTTTGAGTCGCTTCTTTAAAAATCAGTTCTGTTTCATGGCAAGCACGTGGATTAACCAAACATGAAGCAATTTTCATAGAGAAAATATGGTCTAAACAGGCTTGGTTACATCCAATACAAGTATTAATTTCATCACTACGTCCTTGCTCTGCTTTTTGTACAAAGAACGCATCGGCTAGCATTGGACGTGCCATAGACACCATATCGGCATGTCCTGCTGCCAATACGTATTCTGCCATTTCTGGGGTATTAATACGGTTTGAGGTAATTAAAGGTACTTTAACCAAGCCTTTTAATTTTTCTGTGACCCATGTAAAGGCTGCACGCGGTACTTTTGTGGCAATGGTTGGAATACGTGCTTCATGCCAGCCGATTCCTGTATTGATAATAGTCGCACCAGCCTTTTCAATCGCTTGTGCCAATTGCACCACTTCTTCAAAGCTTGAACCGCCTTCGACCAAGTCCAGCATTGACAAGCGGTAAATAATAATGAAATTTTCACCAACTTCAGCACGGGTACGTTTTACGATTTCAATTGGAAAACGGATGCGGTTTTCATAACTACCGCCCCATTCATCATCACGGTGGTTAGTACGTGCAGCAATAAATTCGTTAATTAAATACCCTTCCGAGCCCATGATTTCGACACCATCATAACCTGCGTATTGTGCCAATTTGGCACAGTTCACAAAGTCTGCAATGGTTTGCTGTACTTCTGCCGAAGTTAAAGCATGTGGTTTACTTGGGTTAATCGGCGCCTGAATTGCAGAAGGTGCAACAATATCAGGCTGATAAGAATAACGCCCTGTATGTAAAATCTGTAAGGCAATTTTGCCGCCTGCATCATGCACAGCCTGTGTCACTACTTTGTGTTTTTCTGCTTCTTGACGGGTGTCGAGTTTATTGCCGCCTGCAAAGGTTAATCCAGCATCATTGGGTGAAATACCGCCTGTAACAATCAGCCCCACTCCACCTTTGGCACGCTCTGCATAAAAAGCTGCCATGCGTTCGTATCCACCCGGTGCTTCTTCAAGCCCCACGTGCATAGACCCCATTAAGACTCGATTTTTTAAAGTGGTAAAGCCTAAATCTAAAGGCGCAAGTAAGTATGGATAGCTAGACATAGAATCTCCCTGCTGGCAAAAATGCTGGCTGTTTTATGCTTAATGCAACTTGTTGCATACTTTTATATTCTAGATTTGATTTTTATGCAACATGTTGCATAATTAAAGCTGAAAAAATAAAGTTGTTCTGTTTATGTCGCTCGCTCACGTTTTATTGACCAGTCTGATTGAAAAACCCAGTAATGGCATTGAATTGGCACGCCGTTTTGACCGCTCTATGGGCTTTTTCTGGAATGCGACTCATCAACAAATTTACCGCGAACTAAATAGCATGCTAAAAAAAGGCTGGATTTCCACCCTTGAAGATGAAGATTCCAGTAGTCGCAGTAAAACCTATCAAGTAGAAGCTTTAGGGCGACAGGAATTGGCAAACTGGATGGTCGAACAAAGTCCGCCTGCACAATTACGTGAAGAACTGATGGTGCGTTTACGTGCCGAAGCTCAACTTGGTGGCAACAGTGTATTGCCTGAACTAGAGCGCCATTTGGTATTACACAAAGCCAAGTTACATACTTATCAACAAATTTTTTCCAAAGATTTTCGCCAAGCACCAGCTAACAACCGCACCCTATATATTCATAAAATGATTTTACAGCTCGGAATAGATCAAGAAATTGGCTGGATTGAATGGTTGGAAAAGGTCATTCCTGAACTTAAAAAATTTGATGCTGATAACTCACATTAAATGCAGATTTTTGGAATGATGAGTAATCCTTTGAATTATTAAATTAAAGCCAATCACCATACAGAAATGATCAGGCTATGCTATAAAGAATAACGCATCTTTAACCACAACCATACAAGGAAATGCTGATGCCTTTTTACCGCATGCCCGATGGCGAAGCCCTATTTGTACGTGAATTTGGTCAAGGTGAGCCTGTGGTTGTACTTTCAGGTTTGGGCATGCACAGTTGGCAATGGTTGCCGTTTCTATATCAACATAAAAAGCAGTATCGCTTCATTATTCCAGACTGGCGTGGTTTTGGCGGTTCAGATCAATGTGCTGTTCCAGCGTTAGATGCCATTTCTAGTCATTGGCAAGATTTAAACAGCTTGATTCAACAGCAAAACCTACAACAGTTTAAACTGATTGGTTACTCGATGGGCGCAACCACAGCCATGCATGGCATGCAATATGGGCAACTGGGTTCGCATTTAAACAGCTATTTGCAAATTGACCAAGCACCTAAAATTGGGGTAGATGAAAACTGGCCCTATGGTTTATTTGGCGATAAGCATCAGCAATTTAAAGCATTATTAATTCATCTGTCCGAGTTTTTACATCAGCATGCCGAATATACCCATATTCAGCAAATGGATGTATTGCAACGTAAAAACTTGGTGGAACTCTGGCTACAATTTATTGAGCTACAAGCCAGCAATAAAATTAGTCCTTTTTTATTTAAACTGGCGGTTAAGCGCCCTGTTTTGCAACGTTATATTTTACCTACGCAACGCCTAGATTATTTACGTTGGTATATCGACAATTATTTACACCATCAAGAAGATTACCGCGACGCATTGAGTCGGCTCAGTTGCCCAACCCTGTTTTTTACAGGGGCACAATCAACCCTCTATGCGGCTGAGGGGCAACGCCAAGTGATGGAGCGTATGCCAAATGCTAAACAGGTACTATTTCACCAATCGGGGCATACGCCTTTATTAACTGAGCCACTGAAATTCAGTCAGGAAATTGCCCAGTTTTTAAAGCTAAATCCCTAAAATAAAAACCGTGGAAAATGTATTGCGACATTTTACACCGTAGTTTCGCTCCACAGTACACCTTAATTTGCAAAAGCGGCAATACCTGTTTGCGCACGCCCTAAAATCAAGGCATGCACATCATGCGTGCCTTCATAGGTATTTACAACTTCCAAATTGACCAAATGCCTCGCTACGCCATATTCATCGCTAATACCATTACCACCTAACATATCGCGCGCCATCCGTGCAATCTCCAATGCTTTACCGCAGTTGTTACGCTTAATCAGTGATGTTCCTTCAAGTGAAGCAATGCCTTCATCTTTCATACGACCAAAACGCAATGCAATCTGTAAACCCAGCGCAATTTCAGTTTGCATATCGGCAAGTTTCTTTTGAATTAGTTGATTTGCTGCCAAAGGACGCCCAAACTGGATCCGATCCATTGTGTATTGATGTGCAGTATGCCAACAGAATTCAGCCGCCCCCATAGCACCCCATGCAATACCATAACGTGCACTGTTCAAACAGGTGAATGGCCCTTTTAAACCACGTACGTGTGGTAAAAGATTCTCTTCAGGTACAAATACATCATCCATGACAATTTCACCAGTAATTGAGGCACGCAAACCGACTTTGCCATGAATGGTCGGAGTTGAAAGCCTCTGCCAACCTTTTTCCAAAATAAAGCCACGAATATCGCCCACCTGCCCATCTGCAGACACTTCTTTTGCCCACACCACAAATACATTGGCAATTGGGCTGTTGGTAATCCACATTTTTGCACCCTGCAAACGGTAACCCCCTGCAACTTTATGTGCACGGCTATTCATGCTGCCAGGGTCAGAGCCAAAATCGGGTTCAGTCAGACCAAAACAACCGACCCATTCCCCCGATGCCAATTTAGGTAAATATTTTTGCTTTTGTGCTTCACTACCAAATTCATATATCGGCACCATCACCAAAGAACTTTGCACACTTGCCATAGAGCGATAGCCTGAATCGACCCGCTCTATTTCTCGTGAAATTAGGCCGTAACTGACATAACTTAAACCTGCTCCACCATATTGTTCAGGAATGGTGGGGCCTAACAAGCCAAGCTCTCCCATTTCACGAAATATTGTGCGATCTACTGTTTCATGTCTGAACTGATCACGCACACGTGGTAGTAATTTCTCCTGACAATACGCATAGGCACTGTCACGAATCATACGCTCTGTTTCTGTCAGTTGTTGCTCCAATAAAAATGGATCTTTCCAGTCAAAATTTACTTTCTTGTTATGGCTTGTTGGCGTGTGATTAGACGGTGAATTCTGTTGTGACATGGCATCCTCTGCGCATTATTTTGTTCAAACATGGCTCATCCCTATTTTAATCTTGTATTGCGTAAAATGGTCTGAGCAATACGTTATGTTCTAACATTAAAATGCAGTAATGAGAAGAAAAGTGAACCAGTATTCACTTATTAAGAAAAATTCAAGTTAATCCTGCTTTAAATATTTAGATACTTAAAACTCGTAAAAATAAGTGCTGGATTTGTGTTTCTATTTTGAGAACTTATACTCAATTCAAATAGTCCATCATGAGAATAAAACATGCGTAAATTAGTGGTCTTTTCGGGTGCAGGTATGAGTGCTGAAAGCGGGATCAATACTTTTAGAGATAGTGATGGCTTATGGGAAAAACACCGTGTTGAAGATGTAGCTAGTCCAGAGGCGTGGGCTAAAAATCCTGCATTGGTGCAGCGCTTTTACAACGAAAGACGCAAGAACATTCTTGATGCGCAGCCCAATTTAGCACATCAGTTAATTGCTGAACTTGAAGATGATTTTGATGTGCAAGTGATCACACAAAATATTGATGATTTGCATGAACGTGCAGGCAGTTCGGAAGTTTTACATTTGCATGGCAATATCCGCTTGGCTAAAAGTTCTGGACCAAGCGCACAATACACCACCGAATTTTTCCCGATACAAGGTGACTCGCTAGATTTAGAACGTGATATTTGCCCGCAAGGCTACCCTTTACGTCCACACGTAGTTTGGTTTGGTGAAGCTGTTCCTGCGTATGGAGACGCGATTGATCTAGTTCAAGATGCTGATATTTTTATTGTGATTGGCACCAGTCTAGTGGTTTACCCTGTTGCAGGTTTGGTGCATGAAATTCCAAAGAATTGTCAGGCTTATTATATTGACCCTAAAGCTATGCAAGCCAAGCTTCCTGTACAATTTCAGCGTATCGCACTCACAGCAACAGAAGCTATGCAGCAGTTATTTAAACAATTACAGCAAAACTAAAGTAATTACACCATTTGAAATTTAATCTGTGCTAGATGTCAAAAATTTGCTTAGGCTATTCCTGACATCTGATGCATCATTTTTACAATAGTTTTAGGTATCTCATTAAAACTTTGTTACCATCACTTTTTCTCTGTGTTTGTGATGTTTACTGCATATGACCTCATCTTATCAGCAACAGCTTGATGCAAAAGTTGCCCGTATTTCTGCCCAATTTTCCGAATTTGAACCGCCTGCTTTACAAGTATTTGCATCACCTGAACAGCATTACCGTATGCGTGCAGAATTCCGAATTTGGCACACAGAAGATGACCTGTTTTATGCCATGTTTGAACGCAGTGAAGATAAACAAAAAAATGTGATTCGCATTGATGAGTTTCCAATTGCAGATCACAGCATTAACGTCTTGATGCCCAAACTTTTGACTGCAATTAAAGCCAATCCAGCATTATCTACCCGTTTATTTGAGGTGCATTTTTTAGCAACCTTAAGTGGTGAAATGTTGGTGTCATTGCTTTACCACCGTAAACTCGAACAAGATTGGGAACTTGCCGCAAAAGACCTTGCAGCTGAATTAAAAATTAAATTGATTGGCCGTAGTCGTGGGCAAAAATTTGTATTGTCGGATGAATATGTGGTTGAACAGTTACAGGTTTTTGATCGGGCTTATACTTATAAACAAATTGAAAGTAGTTTTACCCAACCCAATGCTCAGGTCTGCCAAAAAATGCTGGAATGGGCATGCACGGTAGCCAAGCATTCAGAACAAGATTTACTGGAACTATACTGTGGTAACGGCAACTTTACCCTGCCATTATCGACTCGTTTTCGTCGTGTATTAGCAACTGAACTGGCAAAATCATCTGTATATGCAGCACAATGGAATATTGAGCAAAACCAGATTGAGAATATTCAGGTGGCACGTTTATCTGCAGAGGAATTTACCCAAGCCTATAATGGCGAACGTGAATTCCGCCGTTTGCAAGAAGCTGAAATTGAAATCTCAAGTTATGATTTTGATACAGTCTTTGTCGATCCACCACGTGCAGGTATAGATGATGCGACTTTAAAATTATTACAACGATTTAAGCGTATTATTTATATTTCATGTAATCCTGACACTTTGCATGACAATTTAAAAACCTTGTGTCAAAGCCATAAAGTGACCCAATTTGCACTGTTTGATCAGTTCCCATACACCCACCATGTTGAATCTGGGGTTTTACTGGAAAAGATTTAAACAATTTGTTGCAATATTCACCCATATTTACAAGATGAGTTTTCTTAGCTTTGTAAATATAACGATGTAAATGAATCAGTTAAAGAATTACAAGCACTTTAACTGTCATAATTTCGTTAAGAAAATGCAATATCATCGAAAATTCTGCAAGTCGTTTGCTGCTTTTATCACTTAGGTCGACTTGATTTATTTTTTATATTGGCTATATTTCGATCTATGTTAGGTTGTGAATGAAGGCTCTATGAGTTTTTGGCAAAAGTTGTTCTCTGCAGAACAGCAAAACGAGCATAAAAATCAAATTGCTTGTGTTGAAAATGATTGCTCTTGCAAGACGAATGAACAACTTCTCGACGCTTTAACCAAAGCGACCGATGAAGATGTGATTATCGGAATTAAGAAGGTTCTCGCATCGCGAGGTTTTAGCCGCAAAGAGTTGAATGAACTCCAGCATCTACCATTCCAGTAATGGAATATGACAAAAAGGCATTTAGTTTAACTAAGTGCCTTTTTTAATACCAAAACTTCAATACTAAAAATCAATCTGCCAAATAATTTTGTAACGCACGCAATGCGCTAGCTTGCATAAAAATTCCATTCAGCTTAATTCTAGCCAATCTTATTTTCACAATCCTACGGTAGTATTTCTAAAAACAAACAACGCACTGCCATACCCCCAATAATTCAAATTCAGAGCATCACACCATGAAAAAAACCAAACTTGCCTGTTTTGTACTCATATCTCTCAGTTTTAGCGCATGCAGCCCAATGCCTAAAGAATGTGCTGAGACTTGGGAGAAAATGGAAAATTTTGCTAAAAAAATGGGGATTTCAGATGAACAACTCAAACAGCAGAAAAAGCAATTTGAAGATGAAGTCAAAAATATGAAGGCTGATGAGGCTGCCAAAATTTGTAGCATGCAGAACACTGCTTTAGGCTTCATTCCTCAATAGCATGAGAGCTTTAAAGCGCTTGTTCAAAACAATCACGCCCCACAAGTAGTTGAGTCGATATAGGCAAATATAGGCCCCAAGTCACGGTGTATAGCAACCTGACGCTGTAATTGTGGAATGTACGCTGTAGAAATAGAGCCATCTAAATACAAAGCGTTTGGGGTTTTCAGCTGGTCTTTAAAAAACCTAGCAAATTGATAAAAAGTCACAGGTGTATTGCTTATAACAAAATACAAACGCTGGTTTTTCATACCTACACCATTTCTAATTTTGTAAGACTGACTATCTGCAAGAAAACGTGAATTTAACTGATTGTTGATAACCAACATAGGCCCCGATTGGGTAGCATAACTTGCTGCAAAGTTTTGATCTGCATATTGCTGGGTCGTACCCAAGAAAATTTGCTGCCGATTCCAAGCCAATACACCATTTGGCTGAATCAAAAAATTCCCCCAACCTTGCTGCTGCCTGTTTAATTTCTGAATTTGTTGCCCTTGCTCAATATACAGCCCCACAGGGCGATAATTATGATGAAACATACCTGCATTCATCGCAAATTGTAATTTCTCACAAGATGCTAAAGCCTGTTGCAGCTGTGAGATTTGCTTAAACGGTTTTACATTTAGATCATTCAGATATAAGCGCAAATGCTGCAAACGACTAATCTCAACGACATCTACATCAATATGCGCATCTTTTACAGTCCATGCACGTATCCCTGCTTGCACCACAGTACTAAGCAGCAGACTACTCAGTATCATGCAGTAAAATATATTTTTCATTCTACTAGCTCCTGCCATCGCTATGTTACAAATTGTGCATATATCTGAATGGGTTATCGCATATTTACCTCAGACACAGTACACTATAAACCCTCTTCTTATTTCTTTACTCATGTTACTTTATTGGTCAAACGTACAATGCTCAAGCAGAAAACACGATTTCCTTTAGGGGCACATTTAATTGTGAAACACTTCGGCTATAGCCATCATGGTATCTATGCTGGACGTGGGCGCGTGATTCACTATTCGGGTTTTGCACATCTTTTCAAAAAGCACCCGATTGAAATGACCAGTATTGAAAAGTTTAGTCACGGCAAAGAAATTAAAGTACAAAGCTACCATGCAGCCAAATATAAAGGGCGTAAAGTGGTACGTCGTATGCGTTCCAGAATGCATGAAAATAACTATCATCTAATTATCAATAACTGCGAACACTTATGTACCTGGGCCATTACAGGTGTAGAAAGCAGCCCTCAAGTGTTTAAGATGATGGATCGTTTAACCACGATTGGTTATGTCAGTTCACTGATGAGCTACATGAACAGTATGCTGCTCACGCTCACTACCACTTGCTTTGCACTGGTTCTGTATATTAAGAAAAAACTGCGTGATAAAGCTAAAATGCAGTTACCACAAATACTGATGAAGCAGGAACAGCATAAAAACCGCTAAGTGCTTATCTTTCCAAATCGCTATTTTATGATGCTTAACACAAGTCCCAAATCTATTCGATTTCCTGCTATAAAAAAGCCCAACTTGGATTAACAAAGTTGGGCTTTTACAACATTTACTAAAATTAGAAATGTAGCTTATTTTCCAGGTTTAAAGCTGTCTTTTAAGTCTAAAATACGGTTAAACACTGGTTTTTCAGCACTGTGATCATACTGATCTGCAACGAAGTAACCTTCGCGTTCAAACTGGAAACGATCTTCAGGTTGTGCTGTTGCCAAAGCAGGTTCAACAATGGCTTGAACCACGGTTAATGATTCAGGGTTTAAATTCGCCAAGAAATCATCGCCCACTTCTGGGTCAGATTCGGTAAATAAGCGATCATATAAACGGACTTCTGCTGCTACACCTTTCGTTGCAGATACCCAGTGAATCACGCCTTTCACTTTACGCCCCTCTGGGTTTTTACCCAAAGTTTCTGGGTCAATTGAACATTTCAGTTCAATCACTTCACCGCTGGCATCTTTAATCACTTCATCACATTTAATCACATAGGCGTGACGTAAACGTACTTCACCTTCTGGCACTAAACGCTTAAAACCTTTAGGTGGCACTTCTTCAAAGTCTTTACGATCAATGTAAATTTCTGATGTTAAAGGAATCGTACGCTCGCCCATATCTACATTTGGATGACGAGCATGGACTAAATCGAGTGCTTCAGGCAAGTTGGTCAAAGTCACTTTAAGCGGATTTAGCACCACCATGCCACGTGCTGCGGTATTTTCCAAAGACTGACGGATACAGTATTCAAGCATTGCTACATCCACAATACCATCCGACTTAGATACACCCACACGCTTACAGAAATCACGCAAACCTTCTGGAGTAAAACCACGACGACGCATACCCACCACAGTTGGCATACGTGGGTCATCCCAACCATTTACAAAACCACCTTCAACCAATTTACGCAATTTACGCTTTGAGGTGATGGTGTAATCGATGTTCAAACGGCTAGATTCATACTGATGCGGTACAGCCTCAGATTTCACTTTTTCCACCACCCAATCATAGAATGGACGATGGTCTTGGAACTCTAAAGTACACAATGAATGGGTAATGCCTTCAATAGCATCGGATAATGGATGCGCATAGTCATACATTGGGTACATTTTCCATTTATCGCCCGTTTGGTGATGCGATGAATGTAAAACACGATACAAAATCGGGTCACGCATGTGTACGTTTGGAGAGGCCATATCAATTTTGGCACGGAGTACTGCCTGACCTTCACCCAATTCGCCATTGCGCATTTTTTCAAATAAAGCCAAGTTCTCTGCCACAGAGGTATCACGGTATGGCGAGTTCTTGCCTGACTCTACAAAAGAACCACGGTTTAGCTTAATTTCATCTGGAGTTTGCAAATCGACATAGGCATCGCCTTGTTCAATCAACTGAACAGCCCAAGCATATAATTGATCAAAATAGCTTGAGGCGTAGCGTGGCTCGCCATTCCATTCAAAACCAAGCCACTTCACATCATTGGCAATACCATCTACATATTCTTGTTCTTCTGCATCTGGGTTGGTGTCGTCAAAACGTAAGTTACACACCCCTTGATATTCTTCTGCGATACCAAAGTTCAAGCAAATAGCTTTCACGTGACCAATATGCAAATAACCATTCGGCTCAGGCGGAAAACGTGTCACAACCTGTTGAGTGCGACCAGCCGCAATATCATCGGTAATGACTTGACGTATAAAGTCCAAGCCCGGCTGTTGTTCTTGCTGCACAGCATCGACAGAGGCATTTGAACTTGGTGTCGGGGTGTTTGGCAGAGATGCAACAACATCATTTGGCTTCATAGCAATAAAATCACTTCTAAAATAAAATTGAATTAACTGGGTTGCAAAAACTTCATCAGTGAAGCATTCATCACCCATTGGAACGCTTTTCCTTGTTTTTAACAAAGAAAATAACGTTTTTACTTGCCTTGTAGTTTACAGTTTGCTTATGCTTCTCTCAACCAAAAAACCCATGGCATTCGTGTCCATGTTTAGGAGATTACACAATGAGTTTTCCTCAAGTCGAATTAAACACCAATAAAGGTCGTATTGTTTTAGAATTGAACGCTGAAAAAGCACCAATTACAGTTGCTAACTTCTTAGAATACGTTCGTGATGGTTTTTATGACGGTGTAATTTTCCACCGTGTTATTGATGGTTTCATGATCCAAGGCGGTGGCATGGATGAGAACTTCAAAGAAAAAGCAACACGTGATGCAATTGAAAACGAAGCAGACAACGGCTTAAGCAATGATGTTGGTACAATTGCAATGGCACGTACTCAAGCACCTCACTCTGCTTCTGCGCAATTCTTTATTAACGTTAAAAACAACTCGTTCTTAAACCACACCGGCAAAACTGCACAAGGTTGGGGCTATGCCGTATTTGGCAAAGTGGTTGAAGGCATGGACGTTGTAGATGCGATCAAAGGCGTGCGTACAGGTAACCGTGGCTACCATGCAGATGTTCCACTAGAAAATGTTGTGATTGAATCTGCAAAAATCATTTCTGAATAAACGTCTTCTCTGCTTTGTGCATCTGTTTTAAAGCATCACTTTAAAATAGCAGCATCGGCACAGCCCCTCCTGTTAGATGGGGCTGATAAGAGTACGAAAAGGAAAAGATAGTGACTTATTTGTTTATCGCAGATTTACACTTGTCACCTGATCACCCTCGACTAGTTCGGGGGTTTTTAGATTTGCTGCATGCTTATGAGCATAAAAACACCCAGCTTTACATATTGGGTGACTGGTTTAATGCATGGATTGGCGATGATTACACCGCGACATGGTTAGATGAAATCATTGTGCAGTTAAAACAATTCACCCATGCAGGTAATCAAATTTATTTTATTGTGGGCAATCGTGATTTTGCCTTAGGACAAAAATTTCTAGATCAGTTTTCTGGGCAACTCCTGCCCGATGTACACACCCTTCAAATTGGCTCACACTATATACGTATAGAACATGGCGATGCACTGTGTACCGATGATGTGTCCTATCAAAAATTCCGTAAAATTATTCGTAATCCCATCATTTTAGGCATCTTAAAGAAAACTCCGCTCGCTTTTCGGCAAAAGCTTGCACAAGGTTTCCGTAAAAAAAGCCAACAGGCCAATCAAGTCAAAAGTTATGACGTTATGGATGTAAATGCTGATGCCGTTGCACAAGCCTTACAAGATGCCGATGTGTTAATTCATGGGCATACACATCGCCCAAACATTCATAACGAACATGGTAAACCCAGAATTGTGTTGGGTGACTGGCGCAAAGATGCGGCACAGATTTTAGAAATTGAACCCTCTCAAGAATTACAAGATTGGCAACTCAGCACGTGGAAATATTAATTTCAATATCCCCATTACATACAAGTCATTTATACAAAGGGAAATTTGCTTCGAATTAATAGCCGCCTTCAGACTGAATGACTTCCGCATCCGCTTTATATTTAGCCAGTAATTCACGCAATGAATTCATCAATACGCTGGTATCTACCCCAACTGCCACGAATTCTGTGCCTAAATCCAAATATTTTTGAGTCACTTCATGCTGGGTCGATAAAATACCTGCCGCTTTACCTGCTGCGCGAATCCGCTGAATTGCATCTACCACAGCAGCTTGTACTTCTGGGTGGTTCGGATTACCTTCATAGCCCATAGTGGCTGATAAATCGACCGCACCAATAAATACACCGTCGATGCCCTCTATGTTTAAAATATCATCCAGATTTTCTAAACCAGTCACTGATTCAATCTGAATCAATAAACAAATATTTTCATGTGCTGTTGCATAATAATTTGGAATACTGTTCCAGCGCGTTGCGCGTGCTAAAGCTGCACCTACGCCTCGTACTCCTTCTGGTGGATAGCGTACTGCTTTTACCATCAATTCGGCTTGTTCAACGGTTTCGACCATTGGAATTAATAAAGTTTGTGCGCCAATATCTAACAATTGTTTAATCAGTTGCACACTGCCTATAGGCGGGCGTACCACCGCTTGTGATGGATAAGCAGCGATACTTTGCAATTGTGACAAGGTGGTTCTTAAATCACTTGGTGCATGTTCACCATCAATTAATAGCCAGTCATAGCCTGCATTGGCGGCAATTTCAGTGCCGTAAGCATCTGCCAACCCCACCCATAAACCAATTTGCTGCTGGGTTTTCAGTTTACGCTTAAAATAATTGATATATTCCATCCATACACCTTCGGGATGCACCATTTGCAACTTTATATTTAACGCCTATTTGCAATAAACAACCAATAGCAAAAACGTCTAGCATGATTAAATTTAACACTAAGTTTAAATCGCTTGATTGCACACCTCTCCGCTTTATAGCACATAAATACGGCATGGGTTCGTTCCGCTCACCTGCTCTGGCATGTTAAGATTTTCAACTAAACCTGCCAGAACAAATTACCTTTGAATGGAGATGATTCATGGATTTATTAAATATTGCTCAAACTCGCTACACAACCAAAGCGTATGATGCGAGTCGCAGCATTCCTGCAGCACAATTTGAGCGTTTATTAGAAATTCTGCGTTTAGCACCATCTTCAATTAACATTCAGCCATGGCATTTTTTTATTGCAGATCATACCGATGCCAAACAACGCATTGCCAAAGCCTTAGTCGGTAAATATGCCTATAACGCACCAAAAGTACTGGATTCATCCCACACCATTTTGTTTTGTACTAAAGCCGACATTAGCGACCTGCATCTTGAAAATTTATTGAATCAGGATGCTGCTAGTGGACGTTTTAAAGATGAAACAGCCAAGCAAGGTCAAAAAGACAGCCGCACAGGTTATGTCGATTACTACCGCAATGAAAAAGGTGATATTCAGCGTTGGGCTGAAAACCAAACGTTTATTGCACTTGGGCAAATGCTTTTGGCTGCAGGCGTTGAAGGTATTGATGCCACACCAATTGGTGGTTTTGATGAAGCAATTTTAACGCAAGAACTGCAACTGGCTGAACAAGGACTGATTCCTTCAGTTTTACTATGCTTGGGCTATCGTAGTGAACAAGATTTTAATGCCAAGCTACCTAAATCACGCCTAGATAAAACAGAGATTTTCACGCAACTGTAAAATAAAAATGCGATAACGCTAGGGACAAAATTTGTCCCTATTTTTTGGTCTGAATTTTGCAATATCTATATAGACAGTAAGTGCTCAATCTCTATCAAAATAAAAACGAGGTGTATGATGCTTAATTTACCTGCAATGCCACTAAAACTGGAATGTAAACGCTGCAAAAAACTGTATTTACATCAAGCGATAGCCAATCATCAAACTGTATGCTGCCCAATTTGCCATAAAACGACAATGTTGCACGGTCTTGCAGAAACTGCAGATTTAGTGCGACACCCTTTCAGTTTTATATTCAGTTATTTTAAACCGTCATGGCATAAGCGAGGCAAAGTACACTAAGCACGGCAAAAATTAACCCGAGTGTGGTCGATGTTTTTAGTTTTTCTTTGAAGAACAACAAACCACTGATGACTCCAAATACCACGACTAAAATATTCATGCTGGCAAAGACAAGTGCAGGACTGTCTTTGAGCAGCATGTGGGCTTTGACATACAAAGCGATATTGGCAAAATTCAGTGCACCTAAAATTAGACCTGCACTGATATTACGCACATTGCCAATAGTTTTCTCGTGCAGCAAAATATAACCAACAGATAAAACAAATGCGCAGATAAACATCAGATTCAGGGTTACTGCAAACTGAAGCCCCAAGCCTGTGGTGTATTTAAGCAACACATCTATTAAAGCATAGCCTACCCAGACACAAGCCAAGTATAAAACACCCTGTAATGCTTTAGAGGACTGCCCTGCAGCACGATGTGAATATAAAATACATAAGACGGCAACAATGCCTAATACTATGCCAGCAAGTTTTAATTGAGTAAATTTTTCCTGAAAAACAAAATATGCCGCAGCCAAAGACAGCACCACAGACAAACGCTGTGCAATTTCTGTTTTTAAAATTCCAGCACTGTCTAAAGACTTGGCTAGGGCTAAAAACACGCTAGGCAGTAGCACACCTAAACTAAGAATGAGCAGCCATGGTGTTTGCTGTATTGAAATATGAACTAAATTGGGTTTAAACCAATAGAAACACAAAATACTGGCACTGACATAATTCCAAGTAATCATTTGCATGGGTCTAAAGCCCTGTGTTTTGCAAACTTTCAGTAAAATAGACACCAGTACACTACAAAAAGCAGCGGCAATAATCAGTTCCATGACACGCTCGAATATTGGTTTTCAATCATTGTTTTTGTTCTTTATTCAGTTTGCTATTGCATCAGTAAAAAGCCCACAATTGTTGTGGGCTTTTATATTCTTAATGAAAATTAAGCATTATTTGTAGCGTTCAACCATTTTCTCTAAAGAAATTGGGCGAATTTTGTCTGCATTGCCTGCAGTACCAAATGCTTCATAACGGTCGATACAAATTTGTTTCATTGCATCTACAGTTTTGGCGAAGAATTTACGTGGGTCAAATTCGCTTGGCTGTTCTGCCATCATACGGCGCATTGCACCTGTAGACGCTAAACGCAAATCTGTGTCGATGTTGATTTTACGCACACCATGTTTGATGGCTTCAACCAATTGCTCAACAGGTACACCATAAGTTTCTTTGATGTCGCCGCCATACTGGTTAATTACAGCCAACCATTCTTGTGGCACAGAACTAGAACCATGCATTACAAGGTGTGTATTTGGCAATGCTGCATGAATTTCTTTAATGCGGTCAATTGCAAGAATATCGCCTGTAGGTGGACGAGTAAACTTGTACGCACCGTGAGAAGTACCCACTGCAATTGCCAAAGCATCTACATTGGTATCTGCCACAAAGCTACGCGCTTCTTCAACAGAGGTTAACAATTGAGAATGGTCAAGTACACCTTCTGCACCTACACCATCTTCTTCACCTGCCATACCTGTTTCTAGGCTACCCAAGCAACCAATTTCACCTTCAACTGACACACCACATGCATGCGCCATTTGAACCGTACGACGAGTCACTTCTACGTTGTATTCATACGATGTTGGTGTTTTACCATCTTCACCAAGCGAACCGTCCATCATGACTGATGAAAAACCAAGTTGAATTGAACGTTGACATACGTCAGGGCTAGTACCATGGTCTTGGTGCATAACCACTGGAATATGTGGCCATTCTTCAATTGCAGCCAAAATCAGGTGACGCAAGAAAGGTGCACCCGCATATTTACGCGCACCTGCAGAAGCTTGAACAATGACAGGTGAGTTGGTTGCATCTGCGGCTAACATAATTGCGCGCATTTGTTCTAAGTTGTTGACGTTAAACGCTGGAACGCCGTATGCATGTTCGCCGGCATGATCCAAGAGCTGGCGCAATGAAATAAGAGCCATAATATCCTCCCAAATAATGCTGGTTATTCTACCCTGTGATTTGTTTCAATTCAGCAACAAATCATCTTTTTCAAAAAAAAATCCCTGCATAGCAGGGACTTTTAAACAAATTACAACAATTCTTTATTTTTCAGCACTTATTGCGCTTCAGAAGCAGCAACTTCTGTGTCTGCAGTCGCAGCATCAGCAGGTGCATTTGCAACGTCTTCAGGAATATCAGTGTTGCCTTCATCCATAACAGGTTGGTCAATCGCATCAATTGCTGCTTGTTGTTCTGGGGTTACTTGTGCGTTATCTACAACTGCAGAAGATGCATCAGTTTCAGTCGCAGGTGCACTTTCTTTTTTTGCACAAGCAGTCAAGGCTAAAGATGCAGCGATTAAAGCAGCAAGTGTTAGTTTTTGAATCATCATCATTTCCTACAGTTAGGTCATTCATTAAGACTAATTTTATTGCATATTTATGACATTTTTATGACTGTGCTATGACCCACAATAAAAAAGGTTGACCGAAGTCAACCTTTTGTGCAGTTTTGTTGAATAATCAACAATTAAGCACGTTCTAATAAAACCGCAACTGCAGGTAAGGTTTTACCTTCTACAAATTCAAGGAAAGCACCACCACCTGTAGAGATATAACCAATTTTGTCTGCAACTTCGTACTTGTCAATCGCAGCGAGCGTGTCACCACCACCTGCAATCGAGAAACCTGCAGATTCAGCAATTGCCAATGAAAGTGCTTTGGTTCCTTCACCAAATTGATCTACTTCAAATACGCCCACTGGACCATTCCAAAGAATTGTTTTTGAAGTTTTTAAAATTTCTGCAAATGCTTTCGCTGTTTCAGGACCAACATCCAAAATCATGTCGTTGTCAGCAACATCTTCAACTTTTTTTACAGTGGCTTTCGCTTGAGCCAATGAGCCTAAGAAATCTTCAAAGTTGATTTCAGACGCATCAGCAACCACAACATCGGTTGGTAATGGTACTGAAACTTTTGCAGCAATTGCTTTTGCAGTGTCAATCAAATCATTTTCGCATAATGATTTGCCCACGTTATAGCCTGCTGCAGCTAAGAAGGTATTGGCAATACCGCCACCTACAATAAGTTGATCACAAATATCAGACAATGATGTCAATACATCTAACTTAGTCGATACTTTAGAACCTGCAACAATTGCCACCATTGGTTTTTCAGGTGTTTTTAAAGCACGACCTAGTGCATCCAATTCAGCGGCAAGCAATGGGCCTGCTGCTGCAACTGGTGCTAAACGTGCTACGCCTTCGGTTGATGCTTCTGCACGGTGTGCCGTACCAAAAGCATCCATCACAAATACGTCACACAATGCTGCATATTTTGCTGCAAGCTCAGGGTTGTTTTTCTTTTCACCGTGGTTAAAACGGCAGTTTTCTAATAAAACCACTTGACCCGGTGCAACTTCCACACCCTCTAAATAGTCAGTGATGAGTTGGACATCTTGACCCAAAGCTTGGGTTAAATACGCAGCCACAGGCGCTAAAGATTGTTCAGCTTTTGGCTCACCTTCAACGGGACGACCTAAGTGAGAATACACCATCACTGCCGCACCTTTGGCAACAGCAGCTTGAATCGTTGGCAATGCCGCACGTAAACGTGCATCGCTGGTGATCACACCATTTTTAACAGGGACGTTTAAATCTTCACGAATAAGGACACGCTTACCTGCTAAATCGAGGTCAGTCATACGCTGAAAGTTCATGTATAGCTCACTTTATTGATATCAAAACGCCACGATTTTAAATGATTATGCAGAAAAAGGTTAGCAACTTTTGTAGAATTGCTGTTTAAAGCAAAAGTTTTGATTATGATAGAGAAAAGCCACCATCTTTCTCGCACTTATGTCTATCCATCCTGATCCGAATATCAATCGTTTAAACGTTTTGGGCGAACCTCTCGCCAGTTGTTGTTTTGACCCTATTACCGGGTATTTCCGTAACGGTTTTTGCCATACCGCCCCAACCGATTTAGGTCAGCACACCGTTTGTGCACAAATGACTTCGGAATTTTTAAATTTCTCGCAAAAAATTGGCAATGATTTAATCACGCCAGTACCTGAAGTTGGCTTTAATGGCTTACAACCAGGTGATTTCTGGTGCATTTGTGTCACCCGTTGGGTAGAAGCCTATCAGGCAGGTCAAGCGCCACCAATTAAAATTCAAGCCTGTCATCAATCAGTATTGTCTTATGTGCCTTTAGATATCTTGATGGACTATGCGGTGTAATGATCTAATGCAACATCCTCAAATTATTTTAGCTTCTGGCAGTCAAACTCGGCAACAATTGCTGGATCGCTTGCATTTAGCTTATACATCTATCTCCCCAGATATTGATGAATCAGCATGCGGTGAAACTCATGCCGATGATTTAGCACGACGTTTGGCTTTTGAAAAAGCGCGCTGTATTGCGCTGCAACATCCTGATGCAATAGTAATAGGTTCAGACCAAGTCGCATGGCGTGAGCATGCACCACATATTTTTATCGGTAAACCACTTACTACAGAAAATGCTATTCAGCAATTACACGCCAATTCAGGTCAAACCGTATATTTCAGCACGGCGCTCAGTGTGCAGCAGTTATCTACAGGCTTTGTACAGATAATTGTAGAGCATTACACCGTCAAATTTCGCAACTTAACTAATGCTGAAATTGCACGATATGTTGCTCTAGAGCAGCCACTGCAGTGCGCAGGCAGTTTTAAATGTGAAGGTTTGGGCATTAGCTTGTTTGAAGCTATGCAAGGCAATGATCAAACCACGTTGATGGGACTACCCATGATTCAACTGTGTCGTATTTTAAGAGTGTTGAATATTCAAGTCCCCTAATGTTGACTCATTTGAATCTGCATATCAGCTAGAAATCATCTTGCCCTTTCAAGCGACAAAATAGACAATATCAAGATTCTCTATACTCAGACTTGCTTAGGCTATTTTATGTCGCAACCTTTAGATGTTTTAGGCGGAATTACCGCAGAACAATTCCTAAGTGAATATTGGCAAAAAAAACCATTATTGGTACGCAACGCACTCCCAGAAATTGCAAACCTGCTTGAACCTAGTGATGTGATGGAACTGGCACTGGAAGAAGATGTCACTGCCCGTTTAATTAAACAAAAAGACAAAGACCCAAATCAGTGGAGTGTAAAATCATCACCGCTGATTAAAGGCGATTTTCAAAAAATGCCAAAACTTTGGACACTGTTGGTGCAGGCAGTCGATCATTATTCTTTTGACTTGGCAGAACTTTGGAAAAAATTCCCTTTTATACCGCAATGGCGACGTGATGACATCATGGTGTCTTATGCCCCTAAAGGTGGTTCTGTAGGTCAGCATTTCGATTTTTATGACGTATTTTTACTGCAAGGTTATGGTCACCGTCGCTGGCAGCTTGGGCAAATGTGTGATGCAGAAACTGAGTTTGTAGCAGGACAACCGCTCAAATTATTGCCTGAAATGCAGGTTAATTTTGATGAAGTACTTGCACCGGGTGATTTACTTTATGTTCCACCTGGTTTGGCGCATTATGGTGTAGCTGAAGATGATTGCCTGACTTTCTCATTTGGCTTCCGCATGCCAAATATCAGTGAAATGATGGATCGTGTGAGTGATAAATTCTCTGCCGATGAAATGTTACGTACTCCGCTACATGACATCGTTCGAGAACAAAGCACCCAGATTGGTGAAATGACCGCAGCAGAACTGGATTATTTGAAAGCAGAATTATGGGCACGCTTGCAAAATTCATCAGTTTTGGATGATGCAATTTTAAGTTTAATGTCTGAACCTAAATACCCAGAAAATATACCTGAAGTTGATGAAATGGGTGTAGGAGACTTAGAAGAAGCGCTTGATCAGGGTTATCAGATTATGCTTGAGCCCGCCTCTCGTCTGCTTTATACAGCACAAGACGGTCAAATTCTGTTTTGGGCCAATGGCGAGGCAATTTGTGTCGCAGATACATCGATCAACACGCTACAAAAAATAGCGAATGGTGAGCGTGTCTTGCTTGATGAAAACCTGTACGACCCAGATATTTTGGAAGATTTAGTACAACTCTTGAACGATTCCGTGTTAATGCTGCTTCCAGCAGAAGAAGCTTAAACGGCTCTATCCATACATAGCATAGACTCTAAGATGATTCATTCATCTTAGAGTTGGCTTCATCAAAGTATAAGATGGCTTGAATTAATGTATAGCCTGGGGTTGAACTCAGTTTTAACTGCCCACCAACCTGTTCTAAACGCATTTTCATGCTGCGCATACCGATACTCATGCCTTGCTCCAACACACTATTGGCTTCAAAACCAACCCCATCATCCTGAATTTTGAGCAACAACTGATTCGGTTGCATAAATTGCATCGAAACAGCTACGTTTTTTGCCTGACTATGTTTAATCACATTGGTTAAGCTTTCTTCAAGCACTCGCATTAAAGTCAGACACTGTAAAGCATTCGGTTCAATGAGCCATTCATTCGGAAAATCCCATCTAGAGTGAATATCCATTTCATCCATTAACTGACTAAAACGGTGCCGTACAGGTGCAACCCAGACTTTCGGATTTTCAGGCACTTTTGAACCAATTGAAGAGCCACTATCAATAATTTGACGTAAATCATCACGCAATAATTTCAACATCGATAAAAATTGCTGATTACTCATTTCATCTTCATTTTGATCTATCAAAATCATTGATCGAACCAAAGATGCCCCGAGTCCATCGTGTAAATCATGTGATAAATGAATACGCTCCTGTAAACGTACGTTCTCCAATTCTAAATAGTGCTTTTCCGACATACTGCGTTTTAAGTCTTCACTGACTTCAAAAACCCGAAACTCCAAATCTTGATTAAATTTTTCAATTTTTTGAATATTTCTTTTTAAACGCATACCAAGAATCAGCGCAATGAATAAAGTGATTACTGGTGAGGTATAAGGCGATAATGGCTGATATAAACTCGCAGTTTCAGCATCTCCTAAATGGACAACATCGACACAGGCAAATAAACCAATTAAGGTTAAACAAAAAATCAATAAATATAATTCTGTTTTTTGAGTTTTATAACTGAGATAAGCCAAGTAAAAATAAACCACAACCAATAATGATGCATAGCTTAAGAAAACAGTCCCTAAGACAATTTTTGCATAATCCAGTGGTGTGAAAAATATACCGACAATCACCGCAATACTAAATACAAATAAACTCTCTTCAAGCACAGGAAAACGCCGATCTGCAAACCTGAGCAAATACACACTAAAACAGAGTATATACAGAATAAAGAAACTTAGATTTGCTTGAGCAGCCGCCAAAGTTGTGGGGTAAGGATAAGTTTCAGTTGTCAAAAATTGTGAAATGAAAAGTAGCCATAGCAAACAACTGAGTGCAAACCAGCCAAAACTATTATCACGGCGGATAAATAGCCAAATTACCAAACATAAAATACCTAAGGTGGTAGATAAAATGGCGTTTATTTCAAATAAAGTGCGCTTCTTCCATAGACTTTTTTGGTGATGCTTTATATTTTCATGCACGTTATTGAATGTGATTTTGCCCAAACCTGCATTTTGAAATGCATAACCATTTACATAAACTAAAATTTGATTTTTACCCGGCTTTAAGCCAGAGGCAGGTAAAATCCAATAACGTGGCATATTCCAGCTTTTAGACAATGGTTCTTGTAAATGCTGATTCGCCCAAAGCAAATCTTTATTTAAGTAAACTGCCCCAGCACTATTTAAATAATCCAAAGCAAACACAATGGATTGATTTAAACTATGCTCACGCTCACAAAACCACTCCCAATCAATTTTATACCAGACACCACCGTTATAATTTTTCCAGCGTATATCCCAAACATCGGGTAATTTGACATTTTCCCAACCAGTTTCAGGGCTTTTATTTTGTGATGCTGTTTTAGCTGAGCTAATAGAAAGCACACGCACATTACAGTGCTGATTAATTGGATAGACAATTTGCTGCGCATAGCTTTGCCACGCACAGATCAACAGGCATATTCCGAAGGCATATTTTAGCCAGCTGCGCATCATAAAATGCCTAGTGTTCTCGCAGTACTGACCGCTTTGGTGCGCTTGGTCACCGATAATTTACGGTAAATATGTTTGATATGACTTTCAACGGTATAACGTGAAACAAATAATTGTTCTGCAATTTCTCGATTACTTAAACCTTGTGCCACAAGATTTAAAATTTCAAGTTCACGTCCCGTTAATTGTTCATAATTGCTATTAAATGTTTCCGAATTATTGCTGTTTGCAGAATCATCTGAAGCAACAGCAACTTTCTTATGAGAAATTTTCGATAAAATTTCCCGTGCAATAAATGGGTCGATGGGTGCTCCGCCTCTTAAAATACTGCGAATGGCAATCACGATTTCTGCATCATCACGTTCTTTTAAGACATAACCTGTCGCACCTGCCTGAATTGCGGAAAACAAGCTATCTTGCGTGCTCCATGCCGATATCACCAAAATTAATGCACTTGGGTCTCTAAAATGTAATTGTTCTATTAGTTCTTTGCCATTGCCATCTGGCAAGCCTAAATCCACCAACGCCAAAACAATCGGCTGCTCTTCTATACACTTCATAGCAGCTTTAAGATTGCTGACAAAAAACAGCATGTCATCCTGATAGCCAATATCATGCAAAATTTTTCTGAGACGCGACTGAATAATAGGCTCATCTTCAACAATTAAAACCGGCGCTGGTAATATCGTTTCCATTGCTGCCTTCACCCCCAAAAAATATAAATTCAAATATAACAATAGTTTTTCTACTAAATCCATCCCTAGAATTAAGGAGTTTTTATGGCAATGCCTGTTGTTCTATTGCGATGAGCATAGCATTGAAAATGCTAAATCGGTATTTATTCCAATAAATATTGAAAATAGCCCAAGTGTCATACTGATTGCCCACACTTTTATGGGCAATTCAGCATTAGCTTGAGCAATTACACAATCGTTTAGTAATATGTTTTTGAACTATGTGCATGTAAAAATGCAGGAATTAAACCCGTTAAAGCTGCACGAATATCTGCACGCTCATTGATTAATTGATGAGAACCTTCTTCAAGCATTAATAAGGTTTGTAAGCGGAATTTACGACGGATAAATTCGATGTTGTAACGCCAGTCTACTGTTTGGTCTTGCGCGCCTTGTGCCAACCAAACAGGAATACGACATGCTGGACGCTCTTCCATTTCAAACATCCATTTAGACATCGCCAGAATCCAGTCCATACCCATCATTCTAGGCTGTAACGGGTCTTTTAAACGTACAAATCTTAAAAACTCAGGGTTATGGTTATTACGTCGGAAATGTCGTGGTACTTCACGCTTAATACGACGGATAATGCCTAAACCAACAGAGTTATGCCACCATGCAGATTTCGCAGGACGAATCAGCGGTGAAAGTAATAAAACCCGCTCTACAAATGGATTTTCACGACGTTGGGCAAACTCCAGTAGATGATGCATCCAAATTGCACCACCTGTACTTTGGCCAATACCTAACCATGGTTTTGGCAATTGATCAGCATTTTTAACATATTGATAAACCGCATGTAACACTTGTTGATAATGATCAAAGTTTTGAATATTGGCAGGTGAACCATTACTAAGACCATGCCCAGGTAAATCATAAGTTAATACACTAAAGCCTTGCTCAAGTAATTCTTTGATAATGGGCTGATAAATCCCGCTATGTTCTAAATATCCATGCAGTAAAAATACAGTGCCCTGAATTTTATCGAACTTGGTTTTAGTTAAATCAGGCTGAAAAATTTGCACGTGCAGCTTGAACAACGGCATTTGTACATAACCTTGCCAATGCTCACAATCTAGCAAATGAAAACCATAAAGCTGTCTATATGCCTGTAACTCTACACTTGGCTCAAAGGCTCGATTTAGGTTTAAAGGCTGTAAAATTTGTGGCGTGGTGTCTCGACTCGGTACAGGTAAATCGAGCTGTTTTAAAATGCTTGGATTCAAAAAAGGCAAATCAGACATTAAGGCACCTCGCGACATGCGCTAGAACCAAACAAGGCATCCCGAATGGTGGCAAGCATTTCGTAATTAGCACGACGGCTGTGATCATAATTTTGTTCACTAGGACGCCATGCGGTAAGCTGGGTAGGCATTGGAGCTTCTACAGGAATGGTTTCTATACCGTTCAAGGCAAATAACCGTCGTGTACGCGGCATGTGATAACGGTCTGTAATCAAAATCACCGTAGGTGCACCACCCTTTTTTTGTAATAATAACGAACTAAAACGTGAATTTTCACAAGTATTCATGCTGCGATCTTCTAATAATTTTGCATCGACTTCGTATTGTTGTAACCAGCGCTGCATATAAGGTGCTTCTACACCGCTGAGTACAATTGGCAATTGATATTGTTTTACCACCGCCAAAGTCGTTTCTAAACGCAGACGTGTATAGTGATTTACTACAATATCTTTACCATTGTCATCTAAGGTTAATCCACCACCTAACACTACAATTGCATAAGGTTTCGAGTTTTCTGGTATTTTGGGGATGTTTTGTTGATGAATCAAAGCAATATCTTTAAAAATCTCTTCATCTACAGTGTTATTTTCGGCTTCGGCAATTTTATGTGTATTTAAAAACTCAAAATATTGTTCCATTAATGCCTGATTTTCATGGCTGTCTAAATTCAGTAGAGCTTTGACATTTTCTGAAGGGTCTTCAGGTGAAATTTCTGATGCTGCTGTAGGCGCAAGCAATGGTACCTGTGGCTGATCTTGCTCTAATTCTAATTTTCTTTGATTTTGCTCTTCTACAATCAAGGCCTGTAAAGCTTGATAACGTGCCTGAATCAGAGTTAAATTTTGTGAATTTTCAGATTTAATTTCTTGTTCCATTAACTTTAAATAAGCTTGTCGGGCAATCCATAAATCTGAACCAGGTTCTAAGCTGTCTTGATCACTAAAAGCAGCCATTTGCTGACTTTTCGCCGCTACTTCATTCACTTCGACTGGCACGAAGGTATTTAAAGCTTTTACCACCATTTTTGAATAAAAAGGTGAATAGATAAAAATCATTAGACAAGCAAATAATACAAATAACACCGTCGCTATTTGTACTAGTCTGACCATCCAATGGGTATGTTTCATCTATTTTAACCTACGGGCTGATGTGCACGAATCAAACCTGTGTCATCAAATAAGACAGGTTCAGGTTCTAACAAAATACCAAAACGGCTCAATACATCATGTTGCACGGCACGATAAGTCTGCTGCACATCTGCCAAGGTAGCCTCTGCATAATTGACCAAGACCAAAGCTTGTTTATGGAACATACCGACTGCACCTAATTGTTTCCCTTTCCAGCCGGCCTGATCGATCAGCCAACCAGCGGCAATTTTAACCTGCTCATTCGGCTGCGGGTAATGGGGTAAATTCGGATATTGTTGTGCAATTTGGTCAAATTGTTGTGCAGAAATGACTGGATTTTTAAAGAAACTGCCAACATTAGGATACTCAGCAGGATTCGGCAATTTGCTTTGACGTATCTGAATGACTTGTTGCTGCAAGTTTTCAGCAGTTTGATCATCACCGACCGCAGCTTTTAAGTCACCATAATTTAATTTTAGCGCTGCGTGTTTCAGTAATTTAAAGGTCACATGCGTAATAATGTAACGATTAGGCTGATCTTTAAAAATACTGTGCCGATAAGCAAACTGACAGTCTTGCGCAGAGATAGAACAGAATTGTTGCTGATCACGGTCATAAACATGCACAGACTCTATAAACTCACCGACTTCGACCCCATAGGCCCCAATATTTTGTACTGGTGAAGCACCGACCAAACCAGGAATTAACGCTAAATTTTGCAGACCGTAGAGTTTTTGTGTAGTTGTCCACAACACAAAATCATGCCAGACTTGCCCTGCTCCTACTTTCAATGTGACGCTTGTTGCATCTTCGCTCAGTTGTTCGATGCCCTGAATATCCATGTGCATCACCAATGCATGAATATGTTCAGGCAATAACATATTGCTGCCACCTGACAAAATTAGCACATTTAACTGTTCAGATTTGGCAAATGCCAAGGCATCTAAAATATCCTGCGTATGATGAATTTTCACATAATGCGAGGCTGTAGCATCCAAATTTAAGGTATTGAATGGTTTGATTTGCATAGAATGTTGAATGTGCATAACTTAAACCTTAACCTTTAATTCAAATTGTTGTTGCAGCACCTGTGCCCATGCACGACTGCTTGACTCACATTGATCGAGCACACGTTCAAAACCATCGGCTTTACCATAGTACGGGTCGGGTAATTCTTGCTGAGTATAGAGAGGATCATGCTCACTCATTAAGGCAACTTCGGCACGTAAAGTACCAAATTCAGCTTTGGCACGCTGCATCAAGGCCTGAATATTGCTTAAGTTTTCCAAATCCATCGCCAAAATTAAATCAAACTCGATAAAGTCTTGAATCTGTAATTGGCGTGCACGTAAAGCAGATAGGTCATAGCCACGTTTCAACGCATGCTGCTGGCTGCGTAAGTCGGGTGCTTTGCCTGGGTGATAATTACTGGTTCCTGCAGAATCTACCCAAACATTCAGTTGCTGTTCATCACAAAAATGTCGCAGTACAATTTCTGCCGTAGGTGAACGGCAAATATTTCCTAAGCAAACACATAACACCTTGTATGGCGTTTGGGATGACATAAACAACCTCAGAGCTACTTTATTTTTAAGAGCCTTATGTTAAGTTATTTATGATATGAATCCTATATCGTGACTGCACAATAATGTTGAATTAGGTATAAATAATAAGGATAAGCGTATGCAAAATTTTCAATTTCAAACCGTTGGCAACATTATTTCAGGACTTGGCTCAATTTCTGAGCTATACAATATTTTAAAAGCAAAGCCTTACCAACGCCTATTATTGGTCACCGATGCTGGGATATTACAGCAACAATTGCATCTGCCTATTTTAGAAATTTTGGAACAGCTTCAACTAGATTATGCAATTTACGCAAATGTGCAAGCAGACCCCGCAGAACAGATTGTTTTAGATGCGGTTGCCTTTGCCAAACAGCAAAAAATTGACGTGGTTTTTGGGTTTGGCGGTGGCAGCGCTATGGATGTTGCCAAAATCATTGCTGTATTGAGTCATCCTGAACAACACCAACAACTGTCAGACTTATATGGTGTGGGCAATGCTCAAGCACCACGTCTACCCTTAATTTTAGTACCCACTACTGCGGGCACAGGTTCTGAAGTGACACCTATTTCGATTGTCACCACAGGTACGACTAGTAAAACTGGCATTATCTCGCCTATTTTATATGCCGATGTTGCTATTTTAGATGCCAATTTTACCCGCAACCTGCCTGCACAGATTACCGCAGCCACTGGGATTGATGCGATGGTACATGCCATTGAAGCCTATACCTCCAAAATCAAAAAAAATGCTTATTCAGACTTACTGGCAAAACAGGCACTGCGTTTATTGGATCAAAACTTGAAATTGGTGCTTGAAGATGGCAACAATATGCAAGCACGTCAAAACATGCTATTTGGCTCAATGTTGGCAGGACAAGCCTTTGCCAATGCTCCTGTTGCCGCAGTCCACGCACTCGCCTATCCCTTAGGTGGACATTTTCATATCTCGCATGGGCATAGCAATGCCTTGGTACTGACTGAGGTTTTAAAATTTAATGCACCTGCAGCCAAACAAGATTATGCAGAACTCATGTGCTGGTTAGACCCACGTAGTAAAGGCTGCACCGATGGACTGTGTGATTTGTTTATCGATCATTTTCAAAACCACCTTGAGCAGAGTGGCTTAACATTAAAACTCAATACACTAGGCGTACCAGAAAATATGTTAATACAACTTGCAGAAGATGCCCTGTTACAAACTCGCTTGCTACAAAATAATCCTAGAGAATTACAGGTACAGGATGCCTTAAACATTTACCAAGCCATTTATGCTTAATGGATGAAAAATTACAACCTATCAACAACTCAACGAATCGTGTTCAGCCACCGCCACCATTAAAAAATATAGAGTTAACTTTGTGAAACCTGAAATTAAAACCCGTAATCAATACACTTTTTTCGTTCCCATTCAAACCCGCTGGGCAGACAATGACATGTATGGGCATGTCAACAATGTCACCTATTACAGCTATTTTGACAGTACGGCCAATGCCCTATTGATTCAGAAAGCTGGTTTTGAACCCAAACGATCACCTTGCATTGGTTTAGTGGTTAGCTCCACCTGCCATTTTTTACAAGAATTGTCTTATCCCGAAGTCATTGAGGTCGGAGTCGCCATTCAAAAAATTGGGAATTCATCGTTGATTTATGATTTGGCAATTTTTAAGCATGGACAACAACAAGCCTCTGCACAAGGGCAAGTGGTGCATGTGTTTGTAGAACGAAATACACGTCAAAGTTTCCCGATTCCACAAAATATGCGTGAAGCTTTACAAGCCTATATGAGTGTAGACTCAGTCTGATCTAGAGCTAAAAATAAGGCTGGTTTGACCCAGCCATTTGATTTAAACGTTAAATTCTGCAGTTTGAGTCTGTTTATTTGAGCTGAATATTGTGCAATTCGCCTTCAAAGTTTTGCAAAAGCTCTTGCACAGCAGGCTCTTGATGTAACAAGTTTTCTGCTCGTTGATACGCTCGTTGTTTACGTTGTTGCTGCAAAACATACGGCGTGGTGTCATCTACATTTTCATATTGCACTTTAAACAGCGTTTTACTCCATTGGCTTTTTAAAGCGCCTTCCAAGGTATGTTGCAATTGCGCTAAAAGCTGTTGGTATTGCTCTGGAATATGAAAAATTGATTCACCATCAATCTGCCCAGTCATCACCCCATGCTGCGCTAGCTCTTGTACAGCTGGAGAAAGATCACTGTGTCTAAACCAATATTCCCACTTGTCTAAAGTCCACTCACCCTCTAACACCTGCGGCTGTAAGCGCAGAATATCCTGTGGCATTAACTGCGCATCACCGTTCTGTGTAGAGGTTGTATTTTGTGGCTGTGCTGCGGTGATAGCAACATCTACAGAAATATCTTGCACAGAATCAAATAAAGAGGCTTCTCCCTCATTGGTGCTTGAAGCGTCATTTGTAGAATCTTGATCAGACGGCGTTAATTCTAAAGGCTCAGGGTCTGCTAATGTTTCAACGCTAGCTAATGGCGCAACCGCATCAAAACTTTCCAGTAAAAAGTCATCCTGATTTGATGTATTGGTTGCCGCTACCGTATTCTTTTCTGCTTCGCTTTCTAAACCAAATAACGGTTCTGCTGCATTTGGGTCAAATACAATCTGTTCGGTTTGAGCTGTGTTTTTATCGCTTAATACTTCAGGTGCTGACTGTTCCACAGTACTTTCAGGCAGCGCATGCTCATGATTCTGAACCACACCACTCTGTTCATCGCCCTCAGGTTCATCATCCAAGAAGTCATCAGAAGATGGTTCTGCTATGGCAGTCTGCGCTGTGTTTTGCTCAAGGTATTCATCATCACCATATTCAAATCCATCAATATCCTGCCCAACAGCATGATGAGTTTGAATATCAGATGCTGTAACTGCGTCCAATTCAGTCGCTTGATGCATCTCAACGGCTGAATTTTGCATTACAGGCTGAGGGGCTTGCTCACTTTGAGTAACAAACTGAGTAGATTCAGGTGCTGTTTGTGCCGTATTAGGTACAGCAGAAACCAACACTTCATTAACTTGCAAAGGACGAAATGCCAGCAAACGCAGCACACACATTTCAAAACCTTGCTCTTGGGTTACTGCGATTTGTAAATCGGCACGTCCTTTACAGGCAATCTGATAATAGAGCTGAATATCCTGTGCAGAAATCAGTCCTGCAAGCTGTTGTATTTTTTGATTGATCTCAGCACTGTATTTCAGGTTCAAATCTGGCAGATATTGCATGATTGCCAGTTCGTGCAGTGTCGAAATCAATTGATCCAGCACCAAAGACACATCTAAAGCTTGCTGTCTGAATTGCAATAACAACTGACTCACACGCTGCTGCTGGTTTTGATGAATCGCTAAAATCAAATCATAAATAATGGTACGGTCAATCAGCCCCAACATGTCTTTAACATCTTGATGATGAATTTCACCCTGACCATAGGCAATTGCTTGATCAGTCAAAGACATCGCATCACGCAATGAACCTTGAGCGGATTCAGCAATCTGCCAAATCGCATCTTGCTCGGCCACAATCTGTTCTTTGGCTAAAATATCTGTTAAATGTTGCGTGATTTCGTCAATTTGCAAAGGACGCAAAGTAAATTGCAGACAACGTGAAATCACCGTGATTGGGAGTTTTTGAGGGTCTGTGGTCGCAAACAGAAACTTTACATGCTCTGGTGGTTCTTCCAGAGTTTTGAGCAAAGCATTAAATGAATGCGTAGACAGCATGTGCACTTCGTCAATCAGGTAAACTTTGAAACGACCTTGCGTCGGAGCATACGGTACGTTATCTAATAACTCACGTGTATCTTCAACTTTGGTGCGAGATGCCGCATCAATTTCGATCAAGTCAATGAAACGACCTTCGTTGACTGCTGTACAGGTTGGACACACTTCACACGGGGTTGATGTCACGCCTGTTTCACAGTTCAGGCATTTGGCCAAAATACGCGCAATCGTGGTTTTACCTACGCCGCGCGTACCTGTAAAAAGATAAGCATGGTGTAAACGACCACGTTCTAAAGCACTGGTCAATGCCCGTGATACATGGTTTTGCCCCACCAACTCATTAAAATTACGAGGACGATATTTACGCGCAAGTACCTGATACATGAATGCTCCTTTTTACAGGTCTAAGCATACTGTTTTTTTGCACAAGAGTGAACGTACAATCACGCTTAAAACCAGCCTTTACGCCCTTGCAACTGCCGATCTGCACAGCGAATCGCTTCCTGACTCAACCCCCAAAGTCGATAATCACCAATTAAAGAACCTGCAGCAAAATTATGGGTATAAGCAAAGCTGAGCTGACGTTCAGGATCACACCACGCCCCTGAACCATTGAAGCCCATGTGTCCAAAACCATTTGATGCCTTACCCAAACTTAAAATACGGTGATAACCCAAGCGCCAGAGCATCGGGATAGGCATAACCCGATCACGCTGTCGGTATTGTACTTGGCTTAATTGTTGAAAGATCGCAGACTGAATGAATTGCTGCCCATCTAAAGAGCCACTCTGCGCCAACATGGCATAAATACGCGCCAAACTTTGTGCGCTAAAAACGCCATTGGCTGCAGGAATCACAGCCTGTAAACCCGCATCGCTAAAAAAGCTAAAATTTTTCATGCCCTTGGGAATCATACCATCCTGAAAGTCTTGCGGATCTTGCCCACTCCAAACAATGGCTTTATCTAAAATAGACACAGGACGTTTTACTGACTTAGATTTTAGGGATGGCGATGATGCCTTATTGGCTGGAGGTATTACGGACTTTGGTGGAGTGACAGACGTTTTAAATGGCCGTGCAACACGAGAAAGCCCAGATGTAGGCACACCAAAATAAGCACCATCCAAAGCTAAAGGTTCAACCAAATATTGCTGCATCAATGCAGCCAAAGATTGCCCTGTGGCTTTTTCTAAAACACCACCAACAAGCCAACCAAAAGTTAGAGGTTGATATGCCGCTTCAGTTGCCACTTCAAAACGTGGTTTAGCTTGAGCCAAAACATTCAGCATGTGTGACCAATCTGCCATTTCAGTTGCATCGGCAATGATATTGCGAATGTCGTACAAACCACTTTGATGACTCAGCACATGCCTTAGCGTCATACTGGCTTTGCCATTTTGAGCAAATTCAGGCCAATACAGACAAATGGGCGTATCGTAATCGAGTAAACCCTGACTGACTAAAATATGCGCCAGTGTTGCCAACACCCCTTTCCCTGTGGAATAACAGACCGATAACGTATCTGACTGCCAGTCTTCAGTCGCGGACTTCTTACCCGTCCATATATCGACAACTTTTTGACCCTGAAAATATACTGCAAGTGCCGCACCGCCTTGTTGAGTACGTGCATCTTGCAGGCGGCTAAATTGCTTGGCTAAATCTTCAAATTCAGGTGTAACCCATCCCGCATAATTTCTAGTTTGTGCAAATAGGTAATCTTTAATGTGTTGCATGTTCCCATCCATGGAATTGTTAGACACTGCGACCTAAATTTAACGCCGCAAAAAGAGAAAGCCTAAATTTACAACATTTAGGCTTTTATCTATTTATAGCGCGGTAACTGTTCCTGTTACATGCGGTTTTTGATTTTTACTGTTACGAATCAAAAAGTCGGTATTTTTAGCTTCCTTTGCAGTTAAAAACTCAACTTTTGAAGGCAAATACATTGGGAGTTTGAACCAAACATCGGCTTCATAGGCATCTGGCAAAGTTAAGCTTGATAAAGCTTTAGCTTTACTCCACATACCGTGAGCAATGGCTTGTTTAAATCCAAATGCTTTTGCGGTAATGGCATGAATATGAATCAGGTTAAAATCACCAGAGGTTAAGGCATAACGGCGTCCCGTATTTTCAGAAACTTCCCATTCAGCCTGAACAGCATAATTAGGAGCTTTACTTTCTGCTGCTTTGCTTGCTGCTTTAGTGGTGGTTTTTTGACGAGCTAAATACGTGGTAATGCCTTCAATAACCACGTCATTTCCTACTTTTACAGTAGTGATAAAATCAAACTGCACACCTTTGTCGTGCGGTTGAAGCTCACCAAATTTACATGACAAAGTCAGCTCTTCATTCACCCCAACTTTACGACTTTGCTTGACTTGATTGCGAATGTGCACCAAACCCAAAATTGCAAAAGGAAAAGCTTCTTGCGTCATCATGTGCATTTGCAGACTTTGCGACAAAACAGCCAAGTAAATTGCTGGAATATAGCCGTTGTTTTTAAAACCTGTTACTGCGTTATAGGCTTTTAAATGCTTTTGATCGACCTTAAATGAATCCACCACATATTCAACTTGCGGCAGCACTTTTTCGCCTTTGGGCTTTTTAAAAATTAAGCCCTGAATCACTTTAGGATAGGCTAAATACGGTTTTGGAAGTTGACTAAAATGGCGAGTATTCATACTGAACCTTTGAGAAGTTTTTCTAATTTCTTTAATGGAGTTCTCTCTCCCTCTGGGAGAGAGCTAGAGAGAGGGTGAATAATATATCCCCTTATCTCCCTCTCCTAAATCCTCTCCGCAAAGGAGAGGACTTTAATGTGTTAAGCCCCTAACAAACTTTGACCACAGACACGAACCACGTTGCCGTTGATACCTGTCGATGCAGTTGAAGCAAAGTAAGCAATGGTTTCTGCAACATCTACAGGTAAACCACCTTGACTCATTGAGTTCATACGGCGGCCTGCTTCACGAATAGCAAATGGAATTGCAGCAGTCATTTGCGTTTCAATAAAGCCAGGAGCAACTGCGTTGATGGTAATACCGTTGTTTAGAACTGGTGCTGTAAACTTCACGACACCTACCACACCTGCTTTTGACGCTGCATAGTTAGTCTGACCTAAGTTACCCGCAATACCTGAAATTGAAGATACGCAAACAATTCGACCATTGGCATTCAAACCTTCATTTTCTAACAAGTAATCATTAACACGCTCAATTGCAGACAAGTTAATGTTAATTACCAAATCCCAAAGCTCTGGTTTCATATTCGCCAAAGTTTTGTCACGGGTAATGCCGGCATTATGCACAATAATATCCAAACCACCCTGCGCAGCAGCAGCTGATTTAATTTGCTCACCTGCATCTGCAGCAGTAATGTCAATTGCTAAAGTTGAACCACCAATTTCAGCAGCAACACGGTCTAGGTCAGCTTGCTGTTGTGGAACGTCCAGGCAAATCACATGTGCACCATCACGAGCCAATACATGGGCAATCGCTTCACCAATACCACGACTTGCACCCGTTACCACAGCAGTTTTACCTGCCAATGGTTTTGCCCAGTCTACATCAACTGTTGCAGCATTCGACACACGAATAACCTGACCTGAAACATAAGCAGAACGTGGAGAAATAGCAAAACGTAAAGTTGATTCTAGGTTTTCACCTGCGCCTTGATCGACATAAATTAAGTTAGCGGCAATGCCTTTTTTGAACTCTTTGCCAACTGACTTCACAAATCCTTCCAATGCACGCTGAGCAATGGCTTTTTTGACGCTGCCCGCAGTTTCTGGTGTTGTTCCCACCACCACCACTCGGCCAGAAGCCTGAATTTGGCGTGCAATTGGGTTAAAGAAATCATACAGTGCTTTTAATTGTTCTGAATTTTCAATACCTGAAGCATCAAATACCACAACTTTAAATTTAGACTCTTTATCGCCTGAGTTAAACGCACCTAAATTTAAGCCTACTTTTGCTGCAGCCTGTTGCAATTCTGCGTTATTGCCCGCGTAACTGTTGGCATGTACATTTGCCAATACTTGTGCAATTGCTGCAGACAAGTCGCTTGCAGGTGCTGCGCCTAAAAGTACCGCACCTTTTACCACAGGTGTTGCAGACTCAAAACGCTCTAAAAAAGTTGGGGATGGAAGACCCAAATTTTTAATGACAAATTTACCAATAGGAGATTTAGCAAATGTTTGGTATTGATCAGTCATGGTTATTATCTCTCATAAATTCATTTTTTGATGGAATACACGTTATCTTTAAACATCAATATGATGCCAAATGCCCGCATTTCAATAGCGCCACCCGTTTCTGCTAAATCATACTTGAGTTAATAATCAGATGTCTTGACCTGAATGCATTCTGCAATGTCATTGTAGTCAATTCAGCTGTCATACTATTATGCTAATGTACGCATCAAGTAGACCTTTAACATGCTTGGAAAAGCCTTATGAGCAAGACAACTCAAGAAAATCCAGCAGTGGAAAATTCTGCAACGGAAAATGTGTCAAATACATCAACTGGTACTAAACGTACAAGCAAAAGTACTAACACTGCAAGCCGTTCCAACACGAGTACGACAAAAACTACACGTACCCGCACGACCAGCCGTGCTAAAACAACTGCTTCAACGCAAACAAAAGCACCTACTAATACTAAGACCTCTGTTCAACAGGATAAAATTATGAGCCAAAACACTGTTCGCCGCGTTGCTATTATCGGTGGTAACCGTATTCCTTTCGCACGTTCAAATGGTGCTTACTTTAGTGCATCTAATACAGATATGTTTACAGCAGCATTAAATGGTTTGGTTGAACGCTTCAATTTACAAGGTCAACGTTTAGGTGAAGTGGTTGCTGGTGCAGTACTCAAACACAGCCGCGACTTCAATATGACCCGTGAGTGCGTACTGAATACTGCCCTTGCACCTGAAACACCTGCTTACGATTTACAACAGGCGTGCGGTACTGGTTTGCAAGCTGCATTTTTAGTCGCCAATAAAATTGCTTTAGGTCAAATTGATGTTGGTATTGCAGGTGGTGTAGATACTACCTCTGATGCCCCAATTGCCTTTGGTGATGGTTTACGTAAAGCTTTGCTTGAACTCAACATTGCAAAAACAGGTAAAGACCGCTTAAAAGCATTAACTAAAATCAACGTTAAAGACCTGATGGATGCGCCACGTAATGGCGAACCGCGTACTGGTTTATCTATGGGTGACCACCAAGCAATTACTACGCTTGAATGGGGCATCTCTCGTGAAGCGCAAGATGAACTCGCAGCATCTTCACATCAAAAAATGGCGGCTGCTTATGATGAAGGTTTCTTTGATGATCTCATCACACCATTCTTAGGTTTAGAGCGTGACAATAACTTACGTGCAGATTCAACTGTAGAAAAACTAGCGAAGTTAAAACCTGCTTTTGGTAAAGGCGATGCGCGTACCATGACTGCGGGTAACTCTACTCCACTTACCGATGGTGCATCATGTGTATTACTTGCATCTGAAGAATGGGCAAAAGCCAACGGTCATGAAGTCTTAGCTTACTTGACATTCCAAGAAACCGCAGCAGTTGATTTTGTAGGTAAAAAAGAAGGCTTGTTGATGGCGCCTGCTTATGCCGTACCACGTATGCTTGAGCGTGCTGGCTTAACTTTACAAGACTTCGATTATTACGAAATTCACGAAGCGTTTGCATCTCAAGTATTGTCTACCTTAAAAGCATGGGAAGATCCAAACTTCTGTAAAGAACGTTTAGGTTTAGATGCACCTTTAGGTTCAATTGATCGCAGCAAACTGAATGTTAAAGGTTCATCTTTAGCGGCAGGTCACCCATTTGCAGCAACAGGTGGTCGTATTATTGCAACTGCAGCCAAACTTCTGAATCAAAAAGGTTCTGGTCGCGTATTGGTTTCAATTTGTGCCGCAGGCGGTCAAGGTGTAACAGCAATTATTGAAAAATAATTCTGTGTTAACCTGATTTAGATTCAAATAAAAGCCACTTGAGGAATTCAAGTGGCTTTTTCTATTGTATGGTACCTACTGCAGCGACACGAGTAGTCACTTCTAGTTTATGTGCGATATTGAGGTGCATAACCTAATTTAGCCTCAATATGGTCATAGCAATATTGGAAAATAAAGGTATAGACTAAAATGCTGAGCGTCATCACCAAGTCAACTAAAATCGCCTGCCCGATTGACATTTGTAAGGCATAGGCCACCATTGGAATGGTCGCGAGCATCAGTCCGCCTTCAAAACCTATGGCATGTAATACCCGTATTTTCAAGGTTCTACTGAGTTTGTGTTTAGCCTCAAACTTTTCAAAATAATGATTAAACAGCATATTCCAAAGCACCGAAGTCACTGCCATTGCAATACCTAAACCACCCGTAACTTGCATGGGCATTTCAAATACAAAACTAAGTGCCAAAGCAATAATAATTAATAAAACTACTTCATAGCTCAGCGCATGTAGCAATCTTCTTTTGGAAATTAACATGATCCCACTCAATGACGTTAAATACTGAGGAGTATTTTATGTTCATAGTTTTGAACGTTCGAGTTAGAATCTATCAATAATATTGAAAGATGAATCAAGTACCAATAATGAATATCAACCAAGATCAGCTGATTATTTTTATAACTGTCATGGAAATGGGCTCTTTTTCCGCAGCTGCACGTAAATTAAATAAAGTACCGTCTGCAGTCAGTATGTCGATAGCCAATTTAGAAATTGATTTAGACTTAAATCTGTTTGAGCGAGTTGGGCGTGAACCTATTCCCACTCCACAAGCCCAGATCTTGTATGAAAAAAGCAAACAACTGCTTATCGAAATGAAACAATGGAAGCAGCATGCTTTTGCCCTCAGCTCAGGACTCGAATCACATTTAAATATTGTGGTGGTGTCTGAATTACTACACACACGCTGGACAGATTATATTGTGCTGTTAGAACAGCAATTTCCAGAATTACAGATCAATATTTTCTCTGCCCCGCAAGAAGATGCACTACAGCTGCTCATGACCCAAGCAGCCGATTTAGCATTTATGTTTGAACGTGAACAATTACAAAGCAGTGAACAATTTGTTGAGTTAAAGCGCGAAGTTTTAGTACCTGTTGCGGCCAAACACACCGCATTGGCTGCTTTATCTCAGGTGAGTTTTGAGCAAATTGCACAGAGTCGGCAAATTGTGGTGGCCAGCCGTGATCAACAGATTAAACCTGAATTATTGTTCTCTAAACAGTATTGGCGTACCGACAATCATCACTCTGCCTGCAGCATGATTAAACAGGGTTTAGGCTGGGGTGTCCTGCCCTTAGAAATGCTAAATGAATATCCCGAATTGCAAACCGAATTGAAGATTTTGCAATTGCTCGACTTCACACCGAAATTTGAATATTTTATCGATTTAGTCTGGAGTCGGGAAAGCCAACTGGGTGCTGCTGCTCATTTTTTGATTAATCACGTCCGAAATCTGAGAAAAACTGGCAAATAATCTATAAACTCGGCCGCTTTTGACTTGGGTTAAAAGCTGTTTGTGATATAACTGAATGTATAAGCATTAACCTAAGAACTAGATCTCGCATGACCCAGACAGCCTTACACCAATTAAAAAACTTAACCACAATTGTTGCAGACAGTAGCGACTTAGCTGCGATTGAAAAGTTTCGTCCTTTGGATGCGACCACCAACCCATCTTTAATTACTGCTGCAGCCAATCAACCTGAAAATAAAGCCTTAATTGAAGCAGCATTTGAACAAGCTAAATCAGAAAACTATACAGGCGATGCACTGGTTGAACGCAGCATTGATATTTTAACGGTCAAATTTGGTGTTGAAATTTTAAAGCTCATTGAGGGGCGTGTTTCAACGGAAGTAGATGCATCTTTGTCTTATGACACAGAAGCGACCATCGCCAAAGCCAAAGCATTATTGGCGTTATATGATGCTTATGGTATTTCTTCAGACCGTATTCTGATTAAAATTGCTTCAACGTGGGAAGGAATCCAAGCCGCAAAAGTATTGGAAGCTGAAGGAATTCATACCAATCTAACCTTATTGTTTGGTTTGCATCAAGCACATGCCTGTGCAGATGCCAAAGTCACCCTGATTTCACCATTTGTAGGTCGTATTCTAGATTGGTATAAAAAAGCTGAAAATGTCATGTATTACCCAATTGAAAAAGATCCGGGCGTACTTTCAGTGAAGAAAATTTATCAATTCTACAAACAGCATCAAGTACAGACTGAAATTATGGGGGCAAGTTTCCGTAGTATTGATCAAGTGTTGGCTTTAGCAGGCTGTGACTTACTCACTGTTGCACCAAATTTATTGGCAGAACTTGAAGCTGATGAGCGTGAAGTACTCGCTGCATTATCTGCAGATGACATTCAAGTTCAGGCAGAACCACTTGCTGCCATTGAAAAAGAGCAATTTAAAGCACAGCTTGAAGCTGACTTAATGGCCTTTCAATTATTGCAAGGTGGGATTGATGGCTTTATTAAAGCGCGTGAGCAACTTGCCACCCTATTACGCCAGTCGTTTGGTTTAGATGTAGACATTAAAGCTTAATCTTTAAGCTAAACCACGTATCATCCATAATATTTAGTAAGCCGCTTAACCGATGTTGCTATAATCCAACATCGGTTTTTTATTGGGATGAGTTGGCAGTGTTTGGTATTACAGACCTCAGCACATTCATCATTGGCACGACATTAATTGTGCTTTTACCTGGCCCAAACTCTTTGTATGTGATGTCTGTGGCCTCACGTTTTGGCATCCGCACAGGTTATGCCGCTGCACTAGGTGTGTTCACTGGCGATCTGATTTTAATTTTATGCACGATTCTTGGGGCAGCATCTTTATTACATGCTTTTCCATGGCTATTCACCTTATTAAAAGTTGTTGGTGCGCTCTACTTAGGCTATTTAGGCATCAAACTACTGATTGCAGCCTATAAAACATGGTTTCCAATTTCTCAAATGAAACTTACATCATCTACAGCAGCATCTCCTACAACGACTACGAGCAGCCCTGAACAAACAGCACAGATACATCCTTATCGTACAGCTTTGATGATTAGCGTGATTAATCCTAAGGCCATTTTGTTTTATTTATCGTTTTTTGTGCAATTTGTTCATCCTCATTATGCTTACCCAATGCTCAGTTTTGCTATCTTGGCTATCGTCTTGCACATCATCAGTATGGGCTATTTATCACTAATAATTTTCTCTGGGGTAAAATTGGCCAGTTATTTTAATCAACGCTACAAAATTGCTGCATTTTGCGTGGCTGTGATTGGGCTACTGTTCTGCGGATTTGGCTTTAGACTGGCGACATCGACCCTATAAAATTTCAAAAACACTTTTGACTACTTGTTCAAATGTGTATCATCACGCTGTAATTGAAAATAACTCTAAGAACTCATGCAAAAACTTTTAAGTGACTTTTCTGTGCCTGCAGTATTTGCTGGCTTTATTACCTTCTTGGTAGGAATCAGTGTATCTGCTGTATTGGTGATTCAAGCCGCCCAAATTCTAGGTGCAAACTCAGCACAAATCAGTTCTTGGTTTTGGGCACTCGGTTTAGGTATTGGTTTAAGTGGGCTGATTTTATCGTGGAAATTTAAATATCCTGTCGCGACATCATGGTCTACTGCAGGATTAGCACTCATTATTGCCACAGGCAGCGGATATAGTCTACATGAAGCCATTGGTGCATTTTTACTGTGCGGGGTACTGACTGCAGTTTTAGGCTTCTTAGGTATTTTTGAAAAAGTACTCAATACCATTCCACAAAGTTTAACTAGCGCCATGCTGGCAGGTGTATTACTCAAGTTTGGTGTGGCGTTATTCACCAGTTTACAAGAGGCATGGGCCTTTATTCTGTGTTTATTGGTAGGCTATGTATTGGCTAAACGCTTTAGCCCACGTTATAGCATTGTTTTAACGGTGCTAATTGGGGTAGCTTTATGTCTTGTTTTTTTACAGTTCCAAATCCCTAATGTGCAATGGGGACTTGCCCAACCTGTTTGGATGCAACCTGAATTCAGCTTTTCAGCGATTTTTGGCTTAGCGTTGCCCTTATTTGTAATAAACATGGCATCATAATATTTGCCAGGGCTAGCCATGATTAAAAGTTATGGCTATACCCCGCATGTACGTCATTTAATTGGCTGGACAGGTACGGCACAAGCGCTGTTTGCACCTTTTGGCTGTTTTAGCGTCAATATTGCTGCAATTAGTGCCGCAATTAGTTTGGATGATCAATCACATCCCGATTCAAGAAAGCGCTATATTGCAGGAATCAGCTGTGGCTTGTGTTATATCCTGATGGGGATTTTTGCTGCCACATTAACCAGTTTGCTAATGTCATTCCCCGCTGTTTATATTACTGCTTTGGCTGGTATTGCCTTGTTGGGTACGATTGGACACAACATCGCCCTTGCCTTTCAAAATACCACGGAACGAGAAGCGGCATTACTGACCTTTTTATTTAGCGCCTCTGGGGTTCAGTTTTTTGGTATTGGTTCAGCATTTTTGGGGGCTGATTTTTGGCTTTGTGGTTTTAAGCATATTCAAATTTAAACATGCCAAAAACTAAATGACTGCTTTGATTATTGATTCATACCAAATACACCTATCAATCCTGATCTGTAGTACTTAGGATAAATTCCACCGTTTTCGCAAAGGTCTGCTGACTTTCTTTTTGGTGCATAAAAAATTGATATTCATGGATAAGCCATGATTTGCTCTCAGGATAAAACGCTGTGGTGACAGGAATCTTGAACTGTTGCAACGCACGTAGCATTGGCATAGATTGGGTTTCCGTTAAAAAATCTTTATTACCGCCACTAATGAAAACTGCAGGATAATCTGCAGTTAAATGCTGTATTGGTGAAATTTGCGCTAAAAACTCGCTGTCCTGCTTACGCTCTCCCGTATAGGCTTGCACTAAATTATATACACCCCACTCCACAATATTCATTTCATCGGGTGCTGTTTCAACAAAAGCTTTTAAATCGTAAATACCACAATGCAAAATCAACCCTTTGACCTGTTTTAGCTCTATAGAAGGTTTAAAGTCTGACTGTTGTGCAAACTGTGGATTACTCAGCAATGCTGCATAATGACTTGCCAAATTTGCACCAGCCGAATCACCCGCTAAATATAGTTGCTGAGGGTTAATGTGGTATTGCTGAGCATATTGAGTTAAGTGCTGTAAAGCCTGATCAATTTGTTGCAACTGAGTCGGATATGTTGCATCAGGTGCAAACTGATATTGCACGGCAACGACATTAAAACCCTGTTCTGCCAATAATTTAAAATAACCACGTGCATGTGCTTTTGAACCTGCAATCCATCCACCACCATGTATCCAAACAATGGTTGGACGCTTGACTAAATCTGAAAATTGACTGGACTGATATAAATCAAAAGTTAAATGACTTTGGGCTGCATAGACCAAATCACGCTGAACCAATATGTCTTTGGGCGCATAACGATCCATAATTTTTTGTTGCAAACCAGTGCTAAGATTAAATGCGCTGGCAATAATGCGACTATTTTGCTGAGTCGTCTGACAAGCAGTTAAAAGCAAAGCACACAAACACACCCACAAAAATCTCAAAGCACACCCCAAGTATTTATCAAAACAAGGTTTAGTAAACTCAGGCAATTTAAGCCAATTCAGCTCAAATTAAAAGTATAGAATTTGCAATGCATCCAAGCTATAAATTAATAAACCTTTTATTAATCTGCGCCATTTTTCCTCGCTAAAATCAGTATTTATTTAACTTTTATTTACAAGGTAATTAAATGAATTATCAATAATTTTTCAGATTTTAAATTGAACCTGTAACGACTATATGCTATCTATAAGTTAACGGCGAATAATCATAATTTCTGGAGTTACCCGCATGTCTTTTCAAAATATTTTAGTTCCTGTAGATGGTTCACAAATTTCTTTTTCTGCCGTAAAACATGCTGCTGAAATTGCAAAAGCATTTGACAGTAAACTCACGCTAATTAGCTTGGTTGCCGAAGACCCATTTAATGATTCAGATTTTTATTACAACTATTCCTCTGCAATCATGAAAGAATATTTTGTACAAGCGACTGCCAATGCACAAAAAGCACTACATGACGCAGATGCAATTGCACAAGAAATGGGGGTCACTGCTGAAACACATGTAGTTGAAGGTTTGGTTTCTGCAGAAGGTGTGATTAAAACCGCTCAGGCTACACAGGCAGATTTAATTGTGATGGGCTCACACGGTCGTAAAGGCTTCCAAAAATTATTATTGGGCAGCTTCGCAACAGATGTATTACGCCACACAGAATTACCTGTGCTTGTGATTAAAGCTTAAACCTTATAATTTCTGATCAAAACACATCAGAAAAAGATAACTTACAGATTTTCATAATTTTTAATTATAGATTTAACCAAGGATTTGCCATGACAACCTATAAACACATACTTGTACCTGTAGATGAATCACCAATGTCTTATGCTGCAGCTGAACAGGCAAGATCACTGGCTAAAGAATTAAATTGCCCTGTCACCATTATGAGTGTAATCGCTGTAGATCCATTTGTAGGGGTTGATTTCTATAAAGTAGCTCCTGCTATCACGGACTATTTCATTCAGGCAGAACAGAATGCACAAAATCGTCTTGCTGAAATTGAGCAATCGTTTAGTCGTGAAGGTATTCAGGTAGACACTAAAATTATTCGTGGTGTTGCAGCTTCTGAAGGTATTGTTCAAATTGCCAACGAAATTGGTGCAGACCTGATTATTATGGGTTCGCATGGCCGTACTGGCGTTAAAAAAATGATGTTAGGCAGCGTTGCACAGAATGTCCTCACTCAATCGCCAGTGCCTGTATTAATTGTTAAAGTTTAATAGATTGCTTGCTTTTATTTCTAAAAGCCAAAATCAAATAAAAAAATCCCGCTCAATCAATGAGCGGGATTTTTCTGGATACAAACTTTTAATATCTTTTCTAAACCACGGGGTTTGCGTGGGCAAATTTAGCAGATTTTTAGATTGAATTCAGTCTAAATCTTAATTCACACGATGTGGTAAGCGGAACATTTCGTGGATATCAGTATAAAAACTACGTCCATCTACATTCAGTTCAATTTCCTGCCCACATTCCAATAATACGTGCTTACCCACTTCCACCCATTTAAAGCCTTCACGGGTATTTTGCATTTTTTTAGAAGCGACCAAAGACACCACAATTTCACGACCATTCACTGCTTTCGCAAGCACTTTTTCCATTTTTTTCAATATTTACACCAATTCATTTACAGATAAAAGCTCACATTAAAAATGTGAGTATAATTTTTAGATACAACAAATCTCAGCGCATATTAATCGCTTGCATATTAGGGTTATAAAATGCAAAACATTGAGAGATTCCCACGAGAGAATAAATATGTTTTTATTGTATAGTTACATTATAACATAGATTTAAATACTTTTCACATTATCTATAAAGTTCAGCTAAACAAATACCACATTTATTAATTAAACCTAAATTTTAGGGTTGTGATACTATATAACAAACACAATGGATGGTGTTTGATCGCACAAGCCCACTTCGGTGGGTTTTCTTATAATTAACTATAAATAATAGATACTTACACCACTCAATACACATCTTTACACCTACTAAAATATAGCGTTTGATAAAATCCAAATGTACCCCCAAATAAAAAGAGCACTGATTTTAAATCAATGCCCTCTTTGACTTGTCACAAGCTCACTGATTAGCGCATAGTGACAAATTCTTCTGCAGCAGTCGGGTGAATAGCAACAGTATTATCAAAGTCTTGTTTGGTTGCACCCATTTTCACAGCTACGGCAAAACCTTGCAAAATTTCATCCATCCCATAGCCAATACCATGTACACCAACCACTTTTTGCTCTGCTCCAACACAGACCAATTTCATTTTAGATGCTTGACGGTGCTGAGTTACAGCCGTGTACATTGAGGTAAAAGAAGACTGATAAACTTTAACCTGATCTTGACCATATTCTGCAATGGCTTGGGCTTCGCTAAGACCTACCGTCCCAATAGGTGGATGGCTAAATACCACCGTTGCAACGTTGTTATAATCCAAATATTCATTTGGTTTTTGATTAAATAAGCGTTCTGACAGTTTACGTCCTGCAGCAACTGCAACAGGGGTTAGTTCAATTTTACCAATAATATCGCCTACAGCATAAATGCCTACCTGATTGGTATTTTGATACTGATCTACGCAAACATACCCTTTTTCATCTATTGCTACATTTGCTGCTTCAAGGTTAATTGCCTGTGTATTCGGTTTACGTCCAATCGCCCAAATCAGACAATCTACCTCATGTTGTGAGCCATCTTCCAAATGTAGCAATAAGGACTGATCGGGCTGTTGGGTGATTTTTTTCGGAATGGCCTGAGTATGTACCTGAATATGCTCATTACGCATACATTCAAGTAATGTTTCACTTAAAAAAGCATCCAAACTGCGCAGTGGTAATTGCTTACGAATGAATAAGCCAACTTCCGAGCCGAGTGCATTTAAAACACCTGCCAGCTCTACGGCAATATAACCAGAACCAATAATCGCGGTACGTTTAGGTAATTTTTCTAAAGCAAAGAAACCGTTAGAATCTATTCCTAATTCTGCACCTTCAATCTCTGGACGTGTGGGTTCAGTTCCTGTCGCAATCAGAATATGATCTGCTGTGTAGTGTTGTTGATTCACTTCTACAGTTTTTTCGTCAACAAATTTGGCAAACCCCTGAATCACATCGACATTATTTTTAGCTAAACCCGATTGATAAGAAGCGTGAATTCGCTGAATGTAGGCTTGTCGATTCTGAATGAGCGTATCCCAATTGTGGGATTTTAATTCAGCATTAAAGCCGTAATCTGGGCCATATTTTTGAATGGCATCGGCAATTTGGGCCGAATACCACATGACTTTTTTAGGTACACAGCCTACGTTTACACAGGTGCCACCTAAGTCTGCTGCTTCAATTAAAGCGCATTTTTTTCCATATTGTGCCGCACGATTCACTGAAGCAATACCGCCACTACCTGCCCCAATTACCAGATAGTCATAATGTTTAGCCATTTTATGCCTCATATTGTGTCATTAATTTGAATACTGATCTGTATTAATTCATTGCAGAAAAACAGTCGTTTTCATTCAAACTAACATACAAGTTTGTATTTCCCAAGTCAGATGAGTTGAGTAAATGTACAACACTCATAATTCCGCTTTTCATGTAAATTCCTTCTCTTACAAAACTGATTATTCACTTAAATTGCATGCATTTAAGGCTATAATATAGCTTTGCTTTTTGTATGATTGGGATAAGTGTGAAACCGCTGTTTTTTGTTTTAATTTGTACTTTTATGATTTCTGGTTGCTCCCAATCTCAACCAACACAACAAGAATTAAGCATGTTTGATGAGCTTGATGCCATCAACAGCAAAATGAATGACCTCTTATTTCGTGATTTGGATAATTACTCTGCCGAGGAGCATGAAAAGATTATTTATAAGGAATATACGCTACTTTATAAAAATTAATATGTGCCAATGGTGCTTAAAAACTCGATACAAGAATATCGACAAAATAATGAGAAAAAATTACTCTCAGAATTAAATGAAATTTACACCGAATACAAAAATGAATATCAAATTCGATGTGAGTAAGACTTATTTTAAAGCATCAAATAGTATCTGTTGAACAATGTTACCAATTTCACAATTCTTTGACTGAATCATGCAAATTAGACCAGAGCTTGACCCACGAATCATAGATTTTACTCAATGGTAAATTCAATGATACAATTCTAAAATAGTTGTTCTTCCGATAAATCAGCATCAAGAACAATCAGCTTCGGATGAATTTCCGACCTTTTTTCACTCTGCATGAAATGTTTCATTTTTTCTTTTTATTTCAACAACTACAAAATACGGGGGAATTATGCCTTCCAAAAAAACATCTTGGTTTGATAACGTCAATCCAAATGTATTTTTTAGTACCGTGATTATTATTGCTGTTTTTTTAGCTCTAGTTTTATTTATTCCAGATGCGTTCAACTTACTTACCAAACAATTAAACCAGTGGATTACCGCTTCTTTTAGCTGGTTCTATGTGCTTGCTGTTGCCATTTTTCTAATTGCACTCACCTGTATTGCCCTATCTAAAATGGGCCATATTAAATTAGGCCCAGACCATAGTGAACCCGAATACAAAAATAGCTCATGGTTTGCTATGTTGTTTACCGCAGGTATGGGGATTGGATTAATGTTTTTTGGTGTAGCTGAGCCTGTCATGCACTATGTTAGTCCACCCACTGGTACCCCTGAAACGATTCAATCTGCACAGCAATCTATGCGCATCACCTTTTTCCACTGGGGTTTACATGCATGGGCTATTTACGCTTTAGTTGGTTTAAGTCTTGCTTATTTTTCTTTTAGACATCACTTACCTTTAAAAGTACGCTCAGGTTTATATCCAATTATTGGTAAGCGAATTTATGGCCCAATTGGCGATGGGATTGATACTTTTGCAACCATAGGAACAATCTTTGGTATTGCAACCACTTTAGGCTTTGGTGTTACTCAAATTAGCTCAGGACTCAACTATTTATTTGGGCTAGAAAATAGCATTCAAACCCAAATTATTTTAATTGTTTTAGTTAGTGCACTTGCATCATTTTCAGTTTTTCTTGGACTGGATAAAGGCATTAAACGACTATCAGAACTGAATATTATTTTGGCGGTAATCCTACTTACATTTGTATTTTTCGCTAGTTCTAGCATCTATGTTTTGCAAACCACCATCCAAAATATTGGCCAATACGTTTCTAATTTATTTGCAATGACCTTTAATCTTTATGCCTATCAACCAACAGGTTGGATTGGCGGTTGGACTATCATGTATTGGGCGTGGTGGATTTCTTGGTCGCCTTTTGTAGGAATGTTTATTGCCCGTGTTTCTCGTGGACGTACCATCCGTGAATTTATTGTTGGGGTATTACTTATTCCAACTGGGTTCACATTGGTTTGGATGGGCTTTATGGGAAATGCTGCGCTATTCAGTATTCTATTTGAAAACCAAGGTAGTTTGGTGGCTGCGGTAGAAAAAGACTCCTCTGTGGCTTTATTTGAGTTTTTAAAGCACTTACCACTCTCAGGTATTTCAAGCTTACTCGCAACAATTTTAGTTTTTCTATTCTTTGTGACTTCTGCTGATTCTGGGTCTTTAATCACTGATTATTTAACAGCAAAAACTGAACATTCCCCTGCATGGCAACGGCTATTTTGGACTGCAACCATTGCTGTACTTTCTATTATTTTATTGATCGCTGGCGGTTTGGAAGCATTACAATCTGCGGTGATTATGAGTGCCCTACCATTCACGTTTATTATGCTGTTGTTATGCTTTGGGCTTATTAAAGCTTTACGTTTAGATGTGACCAAAGTTCAAGCATTACAAAGTGCTCGAATTACGCCTCGCGCCATACATAATCCAAGAAGCTGGCAACAGCGTTTAAGTTTAATTATGCATTATCCGCATAGCGAATCTGAGGTTAAAGCATATATTGAACACAATGTGCGCCAAGCATTTCAAAATTTACAACGGGAATTTCAGCGCCGTCAGCTAGATGTATCTATTGTAGAGGTCGATCATGGCTTATTACTCAAGGTCAATCATCACGATGAAATTAATTTTATTTATCAGGTGGTTGCCAATACCACTCGTGCACCAAGTTTCATGCTGCAGGATCAACATGAAGAAAATCAACAATTCTATATTGCTGAAGTGTTCTTACGTGAAGGTGGTAAAAACTACAATGTGATGGAGTGGACGCAAGAAGACTTACTTCAAGATATTCTGGAACAATATGAACGACATTTATATTTCTTAAACGTAGTGCGCAACTAAACAGTGATTCTTTTTCATTGTTTGATCATTCAAAATAAGAAAAGCCCGCTCTTGCAGCAACGCTGTTTACTTAAGCATTTGAAGCGTGGCGGAGTTTGTTAGAGAATCCGATGTCAGGTTTGGCATCGGATTTTTTATGGTGTTTCAGCAGGATCTTCTCGACCTCAACGGTCTGTTTAACTTCTCGGATCTGAATACATTTACTCACAACATCCCCCTTGAGTGGGTTGAGTCTGCAGTTAAATTAAGCAGTTCGGCTACTATCCTCAGGCGACGCTTGCCCGCAGATCAGGTGCTCTGGCTGGTTCTCGGAATGGCGATTTTTCGTGATGAGCCTGTCTATGAAGTGGCAAGAAGACTAAATATTTGGCTAGACTCTATCAAGAACGCTGGGAAATCGAATTAGGTTTTCGAGATATCAAAAGCTCGATGCAGCATAATGCCATCACGCTTCGCAGCAAGACAGTACAGCTGGTTTATCAAGAGTTGTGGGGTCTGTTGCTGACCTACAATATTATCCGGCGAGAAGCGGCATGTGCAGCGGTGGCCTTTGGACGTTCACCTTCGGATATCCGTTTCAAGCCTGTATGCCAGTACATAGCCGTTCAGCTGATTGTGATGGCGAATGCCAACCCATTATGCGGCTATCGGAGCTGAGATCAGGGATAGGTAGCCTGTTTCTGGAAAGGCGTTCGAGGCCAACAACACCCCGAACGGTTAAGATGTCAAAAACCCATTATCCAGTAGATCGAAATGCTGCCCCTCTTAAGTGAACAGCATTGCGCTCTTGCAGGCTTTTCTTATACAACTTAAATGAATTGTGCTTTTATAGACTGATGCTTGTACATCAATCCAAGCTACTCAAATATAATATCAATTAAACATCCAACATCGAATTTAAGGTCTCAACCACATTCTTGGATTTTACCACTGACTGCAACCCAACCAATGCAGCTCGTACTTGACTACGCTGTGGCTCTGCCAAGGTGTACCAACGCGACAACACTTGTAATAAACGTGCACCGACAATTGGGTTTTTCTCGTCTAAATACTTGGCTAAGTCAATAAAATGCTGAACACCGAAACTCCATGTATTCACAGGGTTGCTATTTAAACCACCACTGACTGAACGAATACGGTTAGGTGTACCCAAATCATAATCAGGATGCGCAGTTAAAACTTGAATGCTTTCAGCTGTCGCTTTTGGATGTGAAGCTTGCACCATAAACCATTGATCAAGTGCTAAAGCTTCATCTTTAAAACGTGTATAAAAATCTTCCAAAGCTGCTTTGGCTTGCGGTGCATCATTCCATACCAAGACACGCAATGCCCCTAAACGCTCAGACATATTTCGAGTTGTTTGATATTGCTGCTGTGCCAGCTCAAATGCTTCGGCATCGCCCTGACGCGCAATTAATGCCAACATGATATTTTTTAACGCACGTACACCCATCGCCTGAGAGAACTCTGGCTGCATATCAGGGTCTAACGCCAAATAGCTTTCTTTGCAGAATGTTCCCAATTCACGCGCTAAGGTATCTAACAGTGCATTACGTTGTTCCTGAATTTTTTCAGGCTGATAGTCCTGATCAATACGGCTGCCTAAGTAACCTTCTGATGGTACATCAAAAAGCCGTGAAGCTAACAACGGATCTTTTTCAATCAATGCAGGCATCGTATTTTTCATAGCTTGCAAATAAGTATCTGCCGCATAGCCATTTAACAAAATACGTTCCAACAGTGTCTGTGCCGCTTGCCACTGGTTAAAACCATTGGTTTCATATTGCATCAGGAATGCCAATTCTTCATTGGAATAATTAAATTCCAAATTCACAGGTGCTGAGAAGTTTCGTAGCAAAGAGACAATCGGTTTTGCTGTTACGCCGCTAAACTCAATATTTGCTTGCATCTGATCAAATAAATACACGCCATCTTGTACATCATTTTCAACCAAAGCATCTGAGTGCAAAGTATATCGCTCACCAGTTTCAGCATTAAATAAGGCTAACGCTACAGGAATAGGCAATGCTTTTAAGTTTGGATATTTAGCATTGCTTTTAAGACTTTGTTTCAGGTTTAAACGATAGACTTGTTTGGTTGCATCATATTCGCCTTGAACTTCTAACTTTGGTGTGCCCGGCTGATTGTACCAAGTCAAGAAATTGGATAAATCCACACCTGAACCTGCACTTAGAGCATTTACCCAATCTTCAACCGTGACCGCCTGTCCATCGTGACGACGGAAATATTCATCACTACCTTTACGGAATTTTTCTTTGCCTAACAAAGTAGACATCATGCGATTAATTTCCGCGCCTTTTTCATACACGGTTGCCGTATAGAAGTTATTAATTTCCACAAAATGGTCTGGACGTGGTGGATGTGAAAGTGGGCTAGAATCTTCAGGGAATTGATGCGCTTTTAGTACTGCTACATCATCAATACGCTGTACTGCCGCAGACTGTAAATCTTCAGAGAAAGATTGATCACGGAAAACGGTTAAACCTTCTTTCAAACATAGTTGGAACCAGTCACGACAAGTAATACGGTTCCCTGTCCAGTTATGAAAATATTCATGTGCAATGACAGACTGCACACGCATAATTGCGGCATCTGTGGTGTATTCTTCATCTGCCAACACACATGAGGTATTGAAAATATTCAGACCTTTATTTTCCATTGCGCCCATATTAAAAGCACTGGTCGCCACGATCATATAATTGTCTAAATCATACGGTAGGCCATAATGCTCTTCATCCCAACGCATCGAATGTTTTAACGCTTGCATGGCAATTTTGCATTTTGGAATGTCTTTTTCTTCTGCATAAATTTCCAATGCAACATTACGGCCTTCTGAGGTCACATAATGGTCTTTCAATACAGCTAAGTCACCAATCACGCAGGCAAACAAATAACTCGGTTTTTTGGTAGGATCTTGCCATACCGCATAATGGCGTCCCTCGCCCGCTTCACCTGTTTCGAGCAAGTTACCATTGGCCAGTAATACAGGAAATTTTTTGTCAGCTTCGACACGTGTAGTAAATACCGACAACACATCTGGACGGTCAGGGTAAAAGGTAATTTTACGAAAACCTTCTGGCTCATTTTGGGTCACAAATAAATCTGAGCTCGCCTGATACAAACCTTCAAGTTGCGTATTACTTTCAGGGTGAATAATAACCACTGTTTCCAAAGTGAGCTGATCCGGTGCATGACTAATGGTTAATTGCTCACTATCTAACTCATAGTCACTATCAGTAAGTAACTTTCCATTTATACGAATTGATTGTAATTCAAGATCACGACCAAGTAAGACTAAATCACCCGCTGTTTGGCGTTGCATCACTAATTTAGCACTCACTTGAGTGTGTGCATCATAGACCTGAATATCTAATTCAACTGAATCGACCAAGAATGAAGGCTTTTGATAATCTTTTAAATAAATGGTCTGGTTGGCTTCCACGACTGGATTTGCTGCAATATTCATTCTGTCCTCATTCTTTGTCGCAATGCGCTTGTTTTTGTGAAGTTTGTTCGATCATACGACAACTTTCAGCATCTGTCTGTGCATAATCGCTCTAAATCATATCTGCTTATATGGGCACACACGCTGAACTTTTCAATCTTGAATGGATTAATGCTGAGCAATCAATAAAGGATCATGCAGTCACTTAAACTGAATAGCTCAGAATGATACAAACGGCATATTTGTTTACAGTGGCTTAAGAGCTTATAGAAAGAAAAAAACATACATTTTTTGCATATCACTACATTTTGTGCACAGTTCTTGCTTTGATAAATATCAAACTTGGCAGCATACTTATTTCTTACTTTATGCTTGAGTTCAAGTTTGAACACAGATCAACATGACCTGTAAATCAAACAAACCACAATGCAGAGGTGTATCATGTATTTGAAAGAACAATTGATTCGTGTAGAAAACATCAAAACCATTCACGCACTTGCACAGGCAGATATTGATCCTAAAGTTATTGCCCTTTTTATGTGCAGTGAAGGTATTGACATGCGAGCCCATGAAGTCACAGCCATTACAAATACCTACGATGCTTTGGGTACACGTAAAATTCCATCTAAAAAAGTCAAAGCGCTGATTGCAGCCAAAGCCTTAGGCGAGCAAGATGAAAGCCTACCTTGCCCTGTTTAAATTTCTTAGCTTTGCCTAATCACCTACTCACCTTTCTCCTCTATAAAAAATACGGCTAAAAAGCCGTAATTTTTATGCATTAGAAAGGCAAAGACAAGCAGCAACTTTCGTGTAGCAAGCGATGTATAATGAAGTATATTCTATACAATGAGTGTACACATCATAATGCTACAAATTCTTCAAAAACAATTAGATGAAAGCACACTATGCCCTTTGTGTCAGGCATCTATGTATTGGATTGAAGCAGAACAGTATGATCAGGAACTACATTTCCATGAATGTAGCCATTGTGAACACCGCATTTATCAAAATAGCCAGCAAAACTGCCATTGCCCGAGTTGTACCCAACAGCGCAAAAAAATCATGGCAGAAACCCGCTTACAGGAACAGCAAAAGTTTAAAAAGCAGGATGTGCCTGAGCGTGAATTAAACCAATTACGTTTTATTGATAAATTATTTTTACTCAGTATTTTAGATCAGCATGCACAAGAACATATACCGCATGAAGAATTTATAGATTGGGAAAAAATTAAGTATTTGAATATTACACCTAACTATTTTTTTCAGCACGGCATGATCAAACACTTGCTGAAAGAACAAATTCTGATTGCTAAAGATTTTGCCGAAAATGCACAACAATATTACATTAATGTCCGATTAGATGGATATTCAGAACCCAGTTTGTTCAGTATCGCCCAGCAACTCCGCAACTGGTTTTATGAAAACCTAAGCATGGGCACACCGTTTAAAACGGCAGATGAAGTTAAAGATGCGCTGTACTTATTATTGTATCAAGAAATTGTGCAGTTCATGCAGTTTTATTGTCGGACTTGGGGCATACAAATTGCGGGAAACCATAGTTTTCAAACTTTTTGCTACCGCTTACTAGACGTTCTTGCGGTTGGACAAATTTATTACTTAATCCAAACTGCACTGGAATATTTGTACCAACAAAAAGCACTTAAACCGCGCAACGAAAACTTTATTAATACCAACTTGCTAAAAAAAACCTTACAGCAGTATCGTGAACGTGCAGTAAATGAAAAATGGGAAACCTCGACACTGCCACGTCCACCTAATTTACCGTTCAGTTATATGAGCGAAATTTTGTTCTTCCGATTTTTAGGATATGACGAGCGAATTTTCTTCCAACCCGTTTGGCGTTCATGGAAAAAAATTGAAGCGCGACTTAAATTTTATTCACTCAAACGCTGCATGCATTGTGGTTCTGATGAACTGACAGTCGATTATGACGCAGAAAATTACGTGTCATTATTTTGTCGTAACTGTAAACACCAAGACCATTACTTTACGCAATAAGTTGCAGCTATAAACGAGAAAGAAATGTCATCATGTGATGTCAGATTACTGCATGGCATTGAATGTTGTGTTTGTTTATAGATGCTGTTCCTTAAAATGTAGTCAAACATAGTAAAGGACTAATTCGCACTCTGTTAATGTCTTGTTGCCAAGCGTGTAACTAGAGCCTGAGTCGGTCAGTTCCGACTTGT
>NZ_JAAZQW010000049.1:0-15413 GCF_012371415.1 Acinetobacter sp. A3 | reverse complement strand
TCTTGCTCTACTTTCTTTAAGCTTTCAGTCAAGTATTTCATTGCAAGTTTTTTTAAAATTTAATACCTAAATTGTATATGTTTGACTATATTTATCAATATAATTATTTGCTATCAATCACTCCTGAATATCTAAAGCTGAATACGCCCAAAACGTATCCTGTATTGAAGCTAACTTGGCTTGCCTTTGCAGGCTTGACATCACATTAAAAAATATTCGTTCGGTGCGACTACTGCCACTGTCCATGACGATTCTATAGTTGTAAGACAAGCCTTGAGTATAGGAAAGTTTGCGCTGAGATTCATCCCCTTTTTTAGATGCAGCGCTGCTGTGTCACGGTAGAATCACAAATCTTTGCAAATTGAAAAGAAACGATCTGCGGGATTGTCATATTTCGGGACTAAGCTAGAGCCAAGAAAAAGAACATGTTATGGTGAAGAAAATAAATGAATAGCGTATCTAGAATGACCCAATATATGAATAATCCCTCTCCTCAGACGACTCAACCCTTGGTTGCCTTATATTGCGGCTCACGTGCTGGCAATAACCCGATTTATCAGGAAAAAGCAGTGCAATTGGCCAGAAAGCTGGCAGAACAAGGTTTTGGTATGGTCTATGGCGGTGCGAGTATTGGTTTAATGGGGCTGGTTGCAGACACCGTGGTACAACATGGTGGACAAGCTGTGGGGGTCATTCCTGAGTTTATGCTGGATTATGAAATTGCCCACAGTAATTTAACTGAATTACACGTGGTTAAAAGTATGCATGAACGCAAGGCGATGATGGCAGAGCGTGCCAGCGCCTTTGTAGCCTTGCCAGGTGGTTTAGGGACTTTTGAAGAGATTTTGGAAATTGCCACTTGGGGGCAATTGAATCAACACCAGAAACCGATGATTTTATATAACGTAAATGGCTTTTATGATGCCCTGATTCAGCAGTTGGATCATGCCGTACATGAGGGTTTTTTACCACCACAGCACCGTGCCAAACTGATTGTTTGTAATCATTCACATAAAATTATTAATGCACTGAAAAACTTAGATTCACCACGCCATTTTGTGGGTTAAAGCGCTTATCTTTTAGCTTATTACTGCCCAAAAATTTAAGCGAGTCATAGACTCGCTTTTTTTTACTGTTTTTTAGGGTATTATTTGCTCAATAAAAAAAGAGAGCACCACAGTGCTCTCTTCAGTTTGTATTTCAGCTTTTACTAATTAGTTTAATTTAATTTGGTAAACCGCTGTCGTACCACTGACTTCATTACCCACCACAAGCAATGGCTTACCGTTTGGTGAGTCTTTGGCTGCAATAAAGGTTAAGCCTTCAGGGCCGAGGTCACCAATCGTAGAACCACGACCTGCTGCAAACTCAGTGGCTGGATCTTTAATAAAATCTTCACGTGTATTTAAATAATCTTGGAAGACTGGTTTTTTCGGATCGGTAATATCATAAACCATGACCCCACCCGTACGCTCTAGACCAATAAACACAAAGGTTTTCTGACCAATTTTACCCAAAGTCAAACCTTCTGGTTCTGGACCTTTTGCATCAGAACGCGAGTCCAATGCATTGCCTTCATCATGCCCAGTGTTAAAGAAGTCTTTTGCATTAATATTTCGGTTTTGTCCAAACTTGGCAAGATCACTAGCAAGATATTGCTCAAATGCATCCCCCGAATCCCAAACTTGCACACCATTTTCATCCCAAATTGAAACTGAACGTGCACCGTAAGAATACAATTTGTTATACATCAAACGATCACCCAATGGGTCTTTTTCACCGTTGACGTTATACATTACAGGTGCACCTGTAGCATCTTGCTCATATCCCATTGTCCAAGAGATATTTAGGCGACCTAATTGAGCGTCTGCACGGCAATCACCTGCATTGCCTTGTGTCGCGCCACACCATGCAAACGTGACAGGATTCAATAACGCACCTGCGGCCAATTGACGCAATTGTGGCGGTAAATCATCACCAGCACGACGATCAAAACCATCTTTATGCACTAAATGTTTAACACGGAACTCTTCTACAAAACCTTGCTTGTCATCGCCCTGAAAATAGGCTTTATTATCCTCTCCCCAAGCACGTGCGTCACCTTCATTGGCAGTGACCAAGTAAGTCTTACCATTGACCTCGTAACTACCAATCGCATCGGGTAAATACATGCCATAAATATTTGGCTGGATTTGAATATTGATTCCTTTCGGATCATCACTGGCATCAATACCATTCCCTTCTGTGCCATAGTGTTTATAGCCTAAAGGTAAAATATCAATCACTGTGGCTGTCGCAACATCAATTTTTGCCAAAGCATTATTTTCTTGTAGTGTTGCCCAAGCCGTTTTTCCATCTGCACTAAGCGTAATGTATTCAGGTTCAAAATCTTGAGATGCAGTTGCATTTGCATTTGGCCCGTAAATACGTACACCTTTGCTGCGTAATTCCGCCTCTTTGCCATCCCATGCTTTAAAGTCAGCTGTTTTTACATGTTGATCCGTCAGTTTTTCAAAACCTGCAGATACATCAATAATACTGATGGAACCTTCTGGGTCGACTTGATAATTATCAGAAGGCTCGCCTTCATTGGCAACCAAGACTTTTTTGCCATCTGGGGTAAAGGTCAACATATCAGGTAAAGCACCAACCTGCACATGACTGAGTTTTCTTAAATCACTGGCACGGTAAAATGCGACCCATCCCTTGTCGGTTTTTTTGGCAGCTTCAACCGCAATCGCAAGAATCCCGTTATGAATACTAACGCTATTCACGGATGCACCTCGGGCAATACTTTGTGCCGAAATAGAATGTGTTTTGATTGGATTGGTGACATCAGACAGATCAATCACATCCAGCTCACCTGCTTCTGCATTGACCATAAATACACGCTGACTTTCGGCATCATAAGCTGGAATTTCTGCCGCACTTTGATCAAAAATACCCGATTCATAACGGCTGACATATTCTAATTGAATACTGTTAGGCGTCGCTTCAACCACTTTTTCGTCTTCAACTTTTACTGGAATAGGATCGTTATCATCGTTACATCCCACCATCCCCACAGACAATAAAGCCAACATTAATGCAGAAATTTGCGTTTTCATAAATTGCTCGTCATTTTTCTAAATGCACTCAACTTACAAACTCAAAGTGAATAATCCGTGACAGGTAGATGACGATTTCATGGCATTTTTTTGAATTTTCAAACACTTTTCATGTTTTTTGAGGTTCTGCCCGTGTATCACTGAAATGGTTTAAACTAAGCCAAATGCCCATTTCCCCGAGTTATGAACCAGACACCCACCCATCAAGCCTTGCATCCTGAATACCGACTATTGGTTTTTCTGGTTTCGATTGGCTTTTTTATGCAGGCGCTAGACACTACCATCGTCAATACTGCCATTCCCGCCATAGCACACAGTCTGAATGAAGACCCTTTGCGCATGCATAGCGTGGTGGTGGCGTATGTACTTTCGGTGGCTGCCTGTATTCCATTAAGTGGCTGGTTGGCAGACCGTTTTGGGGTACGCAATACCTATTTTGCTGCGATTATTATTTTCACTTTGGCATCATTAGGTTGTGCAGCAGCGCAAAGCTTGAATGAATTGCTGATTTATCGGGTCATTCAAGGCATAGGTGGGGCTTTACTCTTGCCTGTTGGGCGCTTGGCAATGCTAAAAATCATTCCACGCACCCAGTTTTTATCAGCCATGAGTCTGATGAGTCTTGCAGGCTTAATTGGCCCCTTAATTGGTCCAACCCTTGGCGGCTGGTTGGTGGAAGCTGCGTCTTGGCACTGGATTTTCCTAATCAATATTCCTATGGGCATATTGGGCTGCTGGATTTGTGTCAAAGCCATGCCCAACCTCACCGAAGCAAGCGTGAAAAGCTTCGATCTTTGGGGCTTTATTTTACTGGTACTTGCCATGGCAGGCTTATCACTGGGCATTGAAAACTTGGCGAATCAACAACAAAGTATTCTATGGAGCGTGGCGTTATTAATCATTGGTGCACTGGCTGCAGCAGCTTATGCACGACATGCACATACGCATCAAAATGCCTTGTTTCGCAGTGATTTATTCCGCCACCGTATTTATGCCATTGGTATTTTAGGCAATTTCTTTGCCCGTTTTGGTGGCAATGCCATGCCTTTTATTATGCCCATCATGCTACAGGTGGCTTTTGGCTTTGAACCCTTCATCACAGGTTTGATGATGATTCCTACCGTACTCGGCTCACTGGTCTCTAAACCGATTATTCGACCTTTAATTCAACGTTTTGGCTATCGTCAGTTTCTACTGACCAATACCTTACTAGTCGGGGCATGTATTGCCAGTTTTGCACTGACCACCGCTGAAACTGCCACATGGTTACGGGCGCTACACTTCTTTATTTTTGGGGTACTGAATTCTCTACAATTTGTGGGAATGAACACCCTTACCCTAAAAGATTTGCCCGCACAGGATGCCAGCAGCGGTAACAGTTTTTTATCTATGATTATGATGCTATCCATGAGTATTGGTGTGGCTTTAGCAGGTACTTTGGTGAATGTATTTAGTACCTATTACGGCGTAGAACAGTTAGTCAGTGCCTTTCATGCGACTTTAATTTGTTTGGGTGTATTAAATATTTTGGCATTTATGGTGTTTTGGAAAATTCCGAGACATACTGCGGTTTAAAACGCTCTCAAAAATCACATAGTACTGAGCCATCCTGCGGGTTATGATAGATCTTTGCTCAGCCCAAATCTGAATATGCGCAAACCATCTCGTCCACACGCCAGCTCCAAGTTTACGCCACACTATCGCATTGCAATTGGCGTAATGGGTAGTGCGATTTTGGCGGTATTCATATATTTAGGTATTCTGCGACAGTCCCCTGCTGCTGCACAGGACTATCCTATTCAGGGTTTTGATGTATCCCATCATCAAGGGGAAATTCAGTGGCATAAAATCTCGCCACAAAAATATGCCTTTGTCTATTTAAAAGCCACCGAAGGCGGTGACTTTAAAGACCGAAAATTTCAGCACAACTGGCTCAAAGCCCGTGAACGTGGTTTTTTGGTCGGTGCCTATCATTTTTATCGGCTATGTCGTGATGGAAAAACTCAGGCAGAAAACTTTATGAACACGGTGCCCAAAAAGCAGGACAGCCTACCACCTGTCATTGATTTGGAATATGACAGTAACTGCATCAACACCTACACCAAAGAGCAGTTGCTCAAAGAAATTCAAAGCATGCACGATGCCCTGTATCAGCACTATGAAAAACAGCCTATTTTTTATGTATCCAAAGCCTTCTACAATATGGTATTGACCGAAAGTTTTGCCCATACACCACTGTGGGTCAGAGAGTATCATGGCAAACCACAACTGGCAGGTCAGCCCAAATGGCTGTTCTGGCAACATACCAATCAAGGTAAAATTGCAGGGATTGCCACACAGGTAGACCTGAATGTTTTTTATGGCAATGCCAAACAATGGCAACAGTTTTTAGACAGTTATGCTATTCAGCCTTTAAACCTTGAAGCCATGCCCAAAAAATAACAAGATAGCCGCATCACAATAAAAAAATACCACCATGAAAATCATCAAAGGACTACTTTGGGCGGCACTCGCTCTCAGTATTTGCGTAGGATTCGCGCTCTTTTACCTACTACAACCTGCGGGTAAAGTAGAACAGTTTGCTGCTTGGCAATACCAATCAAATCACCCAACAACATCAAATAACACCACATCTGAAACGACAAACATTGGCTTAAAGGTTCATTATTTTGGTGTGTCCACCTTATTATTTGATGATGGTGACAGCCAAATTTTAATTGATGGGTTTTTCAGTCGTCCGTCATTATCACAGGTTATGTTTAGCCGACTACAAAGCCAGCCCGATCTGCTCAACAGTTTGATTCAACAACATCAATTGCAACGCACTCGGGCGATTTTAGTCACACATTCACACTATGATCATAGTCTGGATTTGCCATTTTTAGCGCAGCAACTACAGCACAGCCAAATTATCGGCTCAAACAGCAGTTTAAATATTGCCCGTGCAGCAAAGATTGCTGAAACCCGTTTAAGCCACGTCAATCCTGCACAACCTTTGCAGATTGGAAAGTTCAAAATTACAGCCATTCCTTCACAGCACACACCTGCCACAGCCATCAACAATGATTTAGGTGAACAGATCACCCACCCCTTACATTTGCCTGCCCGTTTTTATGAATTTAAAGAAGGTGGCAGTTTCGACTATTACATTCAGCATCCTGAACAAAATATTTTGGTCAAAGCCAGCACAGGAGCCATTCCCAAACAACTACAACATTTGCAGGTCGACACCCTATTTTTGGGCATTGCACAACTTTCTAAACAATCTACAAGCTTTCAGCAGCAGTATTTAGATGAAACTCTAGGCACACTACGACCAAGCGTGGTCATCCCAATTCACTGGGATAACTTTTTTCTACCTTTATCTCAAACTTTGCAATTTTTACCCCGCATTGCTGACCACGGGCCACGCAGCATGCAAGGCCTGATTGAATATGCCGAATCGCAAAACACACAGGTGATTTTGTTAGATACCACTACGCCTTATCCGCTGCGTCAGAAGCTACACCCTGCTTCCTAAACATGCGATACTGTTGAAATCTACACGATTCAACTATTGTTCTGTACCATGCGAAAAATCATTCATATTGATATGGATGCCTTTTATGCATCTGTCGAGCTGCGCAGTCGCCCCGAGCTACGACATTTGCCTGTGGTCATTGCCTCGCATCATCCACGTGCGGTGATTGCGGCAGCGTCTTATCCTGCACGTGAGTTTGGCTTACGCTCAGCCATGTCGATGTCACAAGCCCGCAAACGCTGCCCGCAAGTGGTGGTACTAGAACCCAATTTTGCCCTGTACCGTGAAGTCTCTGCGCAAATACATCAAATCTTTCAGCGTTATACGCCACTGATCGAACCCTTGTCTTTAGATGAAGCCTATTTGGATGTCACAGAAAATTTACAGCACATTCCAAGTGCAACCGAAGTTGCGATGCGGATTCGGGAAGATATTTTTCAATGTACAGGTTTAACAGCTTCGGCAGGTGTTGCGCCAAATAAATTTTTAGCCAAAATTGCCTCTGACTGGCACAAACCCAATGGCATTTGTGTCATTAAACCCAGTCAAGTACAGCAATTTATTCAAGACTTACCGCTCAAGAAAATTCCAGGCGTAGGTAAAGTCACTCAGGAAAAACTCAAAAGTCTGAACTTAACCACTTTGGGCGATTTACAACATATTGAAGAAAATATTCTGATTCATCATTTTGGCAAATACGGTCAGCGCCTGTTTTTGTTTGCACAAGGTATAGATGAACGTCCTGTACAAGCAGAACGTGAACGCCAACAAATTTCTAAAGAAATTACCTTTGATGATGATTTAACCTTAGCGGAATGTACTGGCTACTGGTCAGGTTTAATCGATCAAGTTTGGCACAGTTTAGAAAAAAAGCATTATGTCGCACATGGCGTTTCCGCCAAGCTGAAACTCAAAAACTTTCAGGTCTTACAGCACAGTAAAAGTTTTAAACAGCCATTGTCTAGTAAAAAGGACTTGGAAGATGTATTGCAAATACTCCTGGCTGAAATGCATATTGCACCGCAAGATCAATTTCGTTTAATTGGTGTCGGACTATATCAGCTCAGCCCTGCCGAAGAACAAGCGCAATTGTCCTTACTTTAAACCCTAGTATTTACTATACTTTTGAATGTAGTGATTTTCTGTCTCTACAAACACTCAGTGCTACCCATTTGTATAAAATTCAGACAAAAGAATAAAAATAAAACAATTTGCACTTCACAGCAGGGCTTTTTAGAGTAATCTATGCGCGCGATGTATTTATCCGTACATACGCTGAGATGCCAAAAATCACCATTACTTTTGGCATACTTGTCCTGTGATTGGCGTGACGATCAAATCCGAAGATTACAGGACAACTCTGCGCTTGGCACTTCGCCCAATCGAACACACCCTCTCCATATCTTCTTCTGATCAAACAGCTCAATTCTTCTAAATCTTACTTAAAGTGGCATCGCTTCTATTTTCCAATAAATTGCCAACCTCTATAATAGTGCACGCTTTAACCCTATTGTTTGGTGCAAGGATCACATTCCATGGCTGTACAACGTCTGCATGTTCAACAACGTTATTCTGAAATTGCCATTTCAGGCAATTTAGTGCATTTGGCAGGACAATTGGCTGAAGACACACAGCAAGATATTTATGGCCAGACACAGCAAACTTTAGCGATGATAGACCGTTTACTGGCAGATGCAGGGACCGATAAATCTCAGATTATGTCAGTAATGATTTTTCTGAAAGACATAGAACGTGATTATGCCGCTATGAATAGCGTCTGGGATGCATGGGTGGCAGACATTCAAGCCTTACCGCGTACTTGTGTAGAAGCCAAACTGTATCACCCCGATGTTTTGGTTGAGATGACTGTTGTTGCAGTCAAATCTTAATCCCAACCAAACCTAAAACAGACCGATTAAATCAAGAATCACAGCTAATAAAAAAAATCAGCATGTCATGACGACATGCTGATTCATATGATCGATCAAGCAATTTTAGCTGCAACGGCTTAGCCCAAAACTTTCACCTTATGGCGTACAGAATGTGCTAAAAAATCATACTTCTTTAGCGCAGTATCCAAATCTTCTAAATCTGCATACGATGATGATGACTGCCCAAAAGCTTCGCGTAATTCGTGATATTCTGGCACTTCTTCATAACGCAGCACTTTATAGCCCGCCAAACGCAATAACTCATCCTGATATTGTGCATTACGGCTACGTTTCAGCATTAAAACATCATCTAAAGCGACAATCGCCACCACCTGATTGTTTGCATCTAACACCACAAAGTCAGCCACCATATTGCGATATTTATGGCGAGTACGAGAAAATTTCGTGGTCAGCAAGGCATCAAAAGACACATGCGCCAATACGGTATGCTTAGGTAAAATTTCTTGCAAACGTGTATAGGTCAGTTGTTCATTCAAACTGAAAATCGCACGTTGCTTCAGTGCACTGTCCTGAGGTTTTTCTTTATTTTCCAAACTCTTTACCGTCATCAAGAGAAAGAAAATAAGTATAAAAACCCCTATCAAAATATAAATGGTCATAATTCATTCCTTAAAATCATTTTTATAGTTGTTTCGGCTTCATGCCGATTTTTTCATCAAATCAGTATATAACACGCTTTTTTATTTAAGCATTCAATTTATGAAACTACATGCAACACTCACAAAACCATCATAGAAATAGACGTTTTGTTTCACAAGCTAGCCTTTTGTCTAAGTGCTGTAGCATATAGCAGCGTGCTTTTTATCTTCGTATGTCTGTACTGTATAACATGCTTAAAAAACAATGCAATGCTTAAGCATTTCGATTGTCGAACAATTCCGATGAAATGAAAATACCTATAAAAAAGGACGCAGCAGCGTCCTTTGGTCAGTTCCGAATTAACTTAAGCTCTAGATTTTGGCTTAGATTTTTTCTGTGAAAATGGACGTTTTTCGCCTGTTTCACGAGGTGGCAAACCCGTGTGCTGAGTCAAAATCTGCCCTTTCTTCGGACGATTACTATTCTGACCACGGTTGCCAGTTTGACCTGTTCGTTTTTGCGAATCACCCACTACTGTTGAATTTTTCTTACGTGCAGATTGATATTGCCCTTCTGTGCCTTGCGGTTGATAGGTCGGAATCAAATGCTGTTTAGAATTACCAATCAGATCGGCACGCCCCATTTCTTTTAAAGCTTCGCGTAGCAACGGCCAGTTATTCGGATCATGGTAACGCAAGAAAGCCTTATGCAAACGACGACGCTTTTCGCCTTTTACAATATCTACGTTTTCAGTATAACGCGCCACTTTAGCCAGTGGGTTTTTACCGGTGTAGTACATGGTTGAAGCCGTCGCCATTGGTGATGGATAGAAAGTTTGCACCTGATCGGCACGGAAACCATTCTTTTTCAGCCATAAGGCCAAATTCATCATGTCGTAGTCGGTGGTACCCGGATGCGCAGCAATAAAGTACGGAATCAAATATTGCTCTTTACCTGCTTCCTTACTGAAACGATCAAACATCTGTTTAAAGCGATCATAAGTTCCGATGCCCGGTTTCATCATCTTAGATAATGGACCTTTTTCGGTATGTTCAGGCGCAATTTTCAAATAACCGCCCACGTGATGCGTCACCAACTCACGAACATATTCAGGGTTCAACACCGCCAAGTCATAACGCAAGCCTGAACCAATCAGAATTTTCTTAATGCCTTTCAACTCACGCGCTTTGCGATACAACTGAGTTAATGGCGCATGGTCGGTATGTAAATTTTGGCATACGCCTGGGAATACACAGGATGGTTTACGGCAATTCTTTTCAATTTCTGGGTCTTTACAGTGCAAACGATACATATTGGCCGTTGGACCGCCCAAGTCTGAAATAATGCCTGTGAACCCAGGGGCAGTATCACGAATTTTTTCGACTTCACGCAAAATCGATTCTTCAGAACGGTTTTGAATAATCCGTCCCTCATGTTCGGTAATTGAACAGAATGTACAACCACCAAAACAACCACGCATGATATTGACCGAAAACTTGATCATGTCAAAGGCTGGGAAACGTGCATTACCATAAGCTGGATGCGGCAAACGTGCATACGGTAAATCGAACACATAGTCCATTTCTTCAGTGGTCAATGGAATAGGTGGTGCATTCAACCACACATCACGTTCACCATGCTTTTGTACCAACGCTCGGGCATTACCTGGGTTGGTTTCTAAATGCAGAATACGGTTAGCATGTGCATACAACACAGGATCTGCGCTGACTTCTTCAAAAGAAGGCAAACGAATGACAGCCAGCTCACGTGGTGGTAATTTGTGTTTAATGGCTTTAGACGCAGGTTGCAATTGTACAATCTGGGTATCTGCATCCAACTGATCGCCTTCACGCACAATCGGATTGTTCACCACATCTTTTTGGAAATTTTGATATTGGGCAAGCTTGTTGCCTTTTTCTTTTTCAATCTCACAACCGTCTAAATCTTCGGTCATCACATAAGGGTTAATGATTGGATCGACACGCCCTACGCTGTCCACATCATTCGATGCAATTTCAACAAATTTGGCTTTGGCCGCACGGTTATGCTTATTAATAATAAATGCGGTTCCACGTACGTCGGTAATGTCATGGATTTTTTCACCCTTAGCCAAACGGTGCATGACTTCAATAATGGAACGCTCGCCATTGCCGTACATCAGCAAGTCTGCTTTAGAATCCATTAAAATGGAGCGACGAACTTTGTCTGACCAATAGTCATAATGCGCAATACGACGCAAAGAGCCTTCAATCCCGCCAAGTAAAACAGGCACATCAGGAAAAGCTTCACGACAGCGCTGACAGTACACGGTTGCAGCACGGTCAGGACGTTTATTCGGTACATTGTCTGGTGAATAAGCATCGTCAGAACGGATTTTTCTGTCTGCAGTATAGCGGTTGATCATCGAATCCATATTGCCTGCGGTAACGCCCCAAGCAATGGTTGGCTTACCTAAGACCCGAAACGACTCCACATTGGTCCAGTCTGGTTGTGCGATAATGCCAACACGAAAGCCCTGTGCTTCAAGCACACGACCAATCACACCTGACACAAAAGAAGGATGGTCAATATAGGCATCGCCACAAACTAGAATAAAATCGCAGGCATCCCAACCCAGCTGATCCATTTCTTCGCGTGACATCGGCAAAAATGGCGCAGGCTCAAAACATGACGCCCAATATTTGTCGTAATCAAACAACGCTTTGGGTGCGGTCTGAGCAGTATAAGCAGTAGACATGGCTTGCAATTCTCGGCTGGCAAGTGGAAGATCGGCAGTCATCAAAGATGAAAGCCGATCATTTTAGCATGAATTCTATTCATCTTGCTTGATTAAAAAATATGCAAAATCAGGTGGCTAATTTTTATTAATTTTGTGTAGGTAAAGGATCATGATGTAATCAATAAAGCCGAAATTGCATCAAGCCATCGTTCAGACTTTTACTTTTAAACGCCATGCACCCAGCAAAGCCAAGCCTAAAACCAGACTCATCACCCAAGTTAGTCCTGTCCAACCCCATTGTTCCCAAATCAGCCCACTACCACTACCCAGCAAACTAGAACCCATGTAATAACTGAATAAGTATAAAGATGAGCCTACCGCACGATATTGCAGTGCCTGAATTGACACCCAACTGCTGGCCGTAGAATGCGCTGCAAAAAAGGCAAAGGTAAATAAGAGCAAGGCAAGTAATACTACCACCAAATGTGCAATCGACATCAGCCAAAGTGCAGCAAGCATCAGTACGATCACCACTGGCAATACCCGTTCACGCCCGATCCGATTTCCCCAACTTGCCGCACGGGATGAACTGTAAATGCCTGCCAAGTAGGCAATTGAAATCACCCCAATCCAAACTTGAGAAAGCTCAAATGGTTTGGCTAACAAGTAGTAACTAATATAGTTAAAGATACTGACAAAACAGCCCATCAACAAAAAGCCCTGCAGAAACAGGATTCTTAATTTACGGTCTGCTAAATTGGCCACAAAGGCATCTTTAAAACGTGATAAGCGAATTGGATACGCTGTAAAGTTTTTAGATGCAGGCAAGAGTAAATAAAAGATAATTGCGATGATCAGGTTTAATCCGCCAATCACCAAAGTTGCCGTTTGCCAAGAGACAAAATCAACCAAGACCCCTGCAATTAAACGCCCACTCATACCGCCAATGGCTGTGCCTGAAATATACAGCCCCATGGCAAAGCCAATATCTTGCTGCTGAATTTCTTCACCAATATAGGTCATGGCTACAGCAGCAACACCACTAACAGCAATACCAATCAAAACTCGGGTGCTTAAAAAGAACGGCCAGATGGGCAATAAAGCGCTCAAAATCAGCAAAATTGAAGCGAGAAATAACGCCATCACCATAATGGGTTTACGCCCAAAACGATCTGAAATAAAACCTGTAAATAGCAAACCTACAGCTAAGGCCACCGTAGAAAATGACAGCGGAAAACTACTTTGCGTTGGCGTAACGTTAAAAAAGTCTGCCAAAATTGGCATCATTGGCTGCACACAATACAGAATCGAAAAAGAAGCAAACCCTGCTAAAAACAGTGAAAAAAGAATTGCCTTAAACGGTTTTGAGCCATACTGAATATGAGATGCTGCAGACAAATCAGACATATTTACTCCCAGATTAGTCTCAGTATACGCCTGTTTATACACAAAAATAAGTTCAGTATTTTATCATTTGCTCAAAATTATCAGTTTCGACTGAATCCAAACCCACATAGCCTTGTCAGTTTTTGCTTACAACAACTGCCGCTATTAGATGCTAGGCAGCCGAGTGCAGCTTGGATATTCTTAAATCATCAGGAAACAGGACGTTTCCCAAACAGAAAACAACAATAATATGTTTGCGCATCAGGATCGTGAGGTACGACAGGAGTTATACCTAAAACACGAAATACAAAGAAACCCCGTCAGGATGATGGGGTTTCTTTTTATCTGCATATTTTATCTATGCTTTTATTGGCAATTTTATCTATTTTTAATCAATACAATCCATAAAAAATCCCCAAGCAACGTTGAGGATTTTTTATGATCAGAACTTCAAATTAAGCTTTTGCGGCTACTGCTTTGCCAGCTTTAATTTGTTCAGCTTCATCTTCATTCATAATTAAGGCAACAGCAATTGCAGTAATCAAGACAGGTAAACCTACGGCCATGAAATTGAAGTGAGCGGGCAAGTTCATGCCCAACAAACCGCCAATTAAGATTGGCCCTACAATCGCACCCATACGGCCAATCGCAGATGACCAACCAATCCCTGTAGAACGTACTGCAAGTGGGTAATATTGTGCGACATAGCTATATAGCAACATTTGTGAGCCTATTGAAGCCGCGCCTGCCAAAAATACCAAGATATAAAGTAGGAGCTGATTAGACTGGAAGCCCATCAAGCTCATCACCAACGCACCCATGATGCCTAAGAACATTAACACAGGTTTTAGATGGAAACGGTCTGCTAAAATACCACCACCCACAATACCCACAACTGCACCTACGTTCATCACCATCATGAACATTAAGCTGTTGTCCATAGAGTAACCAGCTGCCATCATTAATTTTGGCAACCAACTGCTCAGTGCATACATGGTTAATAAGCAAGTAAAGAACGCCAACCAAAACAATAGTGTATTGACTGCACGACCACGTTTAAACAAGCTCACCACATTGGCCGCTTCTGGTACATCTGCTTGATACAATTCAAATGTTGTGTCTTGCGTAATTTTCAAATCTGGTGCTAAACGCGCCACAATTGGACGTGCCTGATCTTGCTTGTTTTCTTTTACAATAAAAGTCAAAGACTCAGGTAAGAATTTCCAAATCACAGGTAATAAAAATAATGGAATCCCTGCAATAAAGAACATGATTTCCCAACCAAAACTTGGGGTAAACCATGAGCCGAGTAATGCAGCCATTACACCACCAACCGCATAACCACTGAACATCGTGGTAACGAGCGTACTACGCATAGTTTTAGGTGCATATTCTGAAGTTAATGCCACCAAGTTTGGCATTACACCGCCAATCCCTAGACCCGCCAAGAAACGTAAAATTGCAAACTCAGTGGGATTAGAAGCAAAACCACCCGCAAAGGTTAAACCACTAAATAGCACAATACAGATCATGATGACTTTCTTACGGCCAATTTTATCGGCCAAAGAACCAAAAATCATGGCACCAAACATCATACCTGCCAAGGCAGTACTGGCAAGCATACCCGCCTGAACAGCACTCAAGCCCCATTCATCCATCAATAATGGCAAAACAACGCCATTAATTGCCAAGTCGTAGCCATCAAATAAAATGATCAGTAGACACCATGCCACGACATTAAAATGAAATGGTTTGAATTTTGCGTGATCAATGACATCATTCACGTTAATTGCTTGATGTGCCATTCCTCACCTCCTGTGAGCTGTGTTTCAGTGAACTCAAATAGCGTTTTTTACAGTGAAGACTTTCATTTTTATCAGTCATCCATGTCCACTTTGCTATTCAAGTAGATTGTGTAACTTTCACACAAAACAAGGAAAATAAAAATTCAACATTAGTCTAAATCCCTTTATTAATTATGTATTTAATATTATTTTTACAACATTAAAAATGTGATTATTCTTTTTAATATTTTATTTTATCCATAAAAAAACACCCTCAACATTTGTTGAGGGTGTTTCGAATAATGAGCTGGCGATGACTTACTCTCACATGGGTAACCCCACACTACCATCAGCGCGAAGAGGTTT
>NZ_JAAZQW010000048.1:0-15779 GCF_012371415.1 Acinetobacter sp. A3 | reverse complement strand
CTTCATTGATGACTTTATTCTCGATAAAAATCATCTGCTACCACAGAGAATCTATAAATAATAGTGCGTAAGTCCTAAATTTATACAATTTATACAATTGTTGCACAAACCTATCTGTAAAGGGTTTTTCAGCGATATAATTTTCAAATGAAGAAGCCTGCACACAAAATCTACCGCACAACCAATTGGCCCGCATATAACCGAGCACTCATGAGTCGCGGAAATATTGCCATTTGGTTTGATCCTGCTACGCAATGGTATGCTCCATCAAAAGGCAAACAAGGGCGAAATCAAACCTACTCCGACGCAGCCATCCAATGCTGCTTAATGATTAAATCCTTATTCCGTCTGTCTTTACGTATGGTCACAGGCTTTGTGCAAAGTCTGATTAAACTTTGCGGATTAAATTGGATAGCTCCAGATTACACCACGCTTTGTAGAAGACAAAAGCATATTGATATTGTAATCAGCTACCAAAAAAGTAGCGATGGGCTGCATCTACTCATGGACTCTACAGGCATGAAGTTTCTAGGTGAGGGCGAATGGAAACGCAAGAAACATGGACCTGAATATCGTCGCCAATGGCGTAAACTTCATATTGGTATAGATGCTAAAACCCTACAAATACGAGCAGTTCAGCTTACAACCAATAATGTGAGTGATTCACAGGTGCTTGGTGATTTACTTAATCAGATTCCACAAGATGAGCAGATTAACTCTGTTTATACCGATGGAGCTTATGACACCAAGCAATGCCGTCAGGTCATTGCAGATCGGCAAGCGCATGCGGTGATTCCACCTAGAAAAAATGCGAAACCATGGAAAGATACAAAGAGTAGCTCGCTAGAGCGAAATGAATTACTTCGAGCAATTAAACGTTTAGGCAGGACACTATGGAAAAAATGGTCAGGCTATCATCGGCGAAGTTTGGTTGAAACTAAGATGCATTGCATCAAATTATTAGGAGATAAACTCAGTGCAAGGAGTTTTGATAGCCAAGTGAATGAGATCCATGCACGTGTAGCTTACGGAATTAGGTCGCCCACTTACCCAAGTTACGCCTTAAATTTGGCTCAATTAGGGGCGCTTTGCATTTCAAATCTTTGTGCAACAAAGCCCAATTTATACAATTTATACAATTTATACAATTTATACAATTATAAATATAAATCTCCCTTACGGTAAGCAACTAGATTGTGTGGGTGATTTTTAGGAAGCCCATTTAAAAAATGGGCTTTTCGATAGAGTCAAAGACTTTTACAATCTGACTCACTAGCTAATACAGACTGTGAGAAAGAGGGGTGTCGTTTTACTGAGTTGAATGAACCACCTCTGAAGAGCTGTTAGGTCAGTTTTCACATGATTAAGCTGATAGCTGCTGCAATTCATAATCTGCCTTGAGTTGCGCTTCCAGAGCATCCCACAGTTCAATGCGAAGTTCTGCCGATTTAATTGCACTATCGAACAGCTCATGCCAAGAATTTAAATCTTCTTTAAACTGGTCGTTGATGATTCTTTTCACCGCGGGTCCGTGTTTGTCACCATCTAACTCAATATGACGATTCAGATAATAAACAAAGGTTTCAGCATCAGCTTGGTTAATATCCCAGGTATTGAGCAAATGGCTAAACATTTCAGGGATGGAGTCTTCACGACCATAAAAGAAACTGGCAAGAACCTGAGAGGTTTTACCATTCAGAGCTGTTTCAATAGTGAAATTCACGAAATTCTGAATAGCAGGGGCAACTTCCAAGTTTTCTAAAGCGTCAGCTACCGCTATTTGTGCACTCTGGCTGCTTTGTTGTACTGTTTTGATAAATTCATCAATTTTTGCGGTTGAAGCACCAATTTCTGACATTGCAATCAGGTACATTTCAAAATGTGAACAAACTTTACCGTTAGGCAGAGAATCAGTTTCTTCTCCTAGAATAATTTCATTAATCAAATGGGCTGCTTTTGAATTCTCGTTTGGCATCCATGGTAATGTAACGCACGTTAAGTCTTGCTGTAATCGCTTTGCCAATGACATAAAATCCCATACAGCGAAAACATGCCATTCCATAAATTTCTGCAAATCGTTCACATTTTTAATGCAAGAAAACACATTATGTTCTCGCATTTCTTTTAGTTTTAATGAAAGTAATGCTTGTTTATTTTCAAATTCTACAGGTACTTGAAACATATTTTCCTCGGATCTTATTTAAAAATAATGTATTTTATAAAGAACTAAAAGATTAAATTTTATCTTTAGTGTGATTTATAATAGGTATTATAATAAACCTATTGGATTAGTCAAAACTTAAGCGGAAAAATATTTGATTATTAAGATATTATTAAAAATTAAAAAAAGAGAAGATCAGAATTAAGCAATAAGTATAATAGACTTTTCTTGAAAGAGTTAATTTAAGAGTGCCAAATTTACCATTATCGAAGTTAAAATCATTCTTAAATAAAACCGTTTTGGTAATCCTCCCTAAAAATAATTGAGTTTAAAAGTAGAAAATAGAATAACCTTGATTTAAGGAGATTTTCTATGAAAACATCTAAGTATTCAGACAGCTTGATCATGAGTATCTTGAAGCAAGCTGAAGCAGGAACACCCATACCGAACTTGTGCCGCGAACATGGTATGAGCTCTGCTACATTCTACAAGTGGAAGTCCAAATATGGCGGTATGGATCTTTCAATGATGACGCGGCTTAAAGAACTTGAGGCTGAAAATGCCCGTTTAAAACGCATGTATGCTGATGAGCGGCTAAAGTCAGACATCTTGCAAGATGCACTTTTAAAAAAGTTTTAAGGCCTGTTCAGCGAAAGTCACTTGCTCAGCAAGCTACTGAGCAATTTAAGATTTCAATCAGCATGTCCTGCTTAATTTTTAAAGTCAGTCAAACGTGTTATCGCTATAAAGCTCGTTTGGATCAGGAGAATATTCAAATCGCAGATTGGTTGATTAAACTGACCAATGAACATAAGACTTGGGGCTTCAAACTCTGCTTTTTGTATCTGCGTAATATCAAAAACTATCAGTGGAATCATAAACGTGTCTATCGCATTTATAAGGAGCTTGAGCTTAATTTAAGAATCAAGCCTAATAAGCGGATTAAACGAGAACAGCCAGAACCCCTTGCAGTACCGACAGCTAAGAATGAATCATGGTCAATGGACTTTATGCATGATCAACTCAGTGATGGACGTAGTTATCGAGTTCACAACGTGATTGATGACTATAATCGCGAGTCATTGGATATATTGATTGACTTTTCATTGCCAGCAGAACGTGTACTGAGAGGACTTGATCAGCTCATTGAATGGCGAGGCAAACCTAAACGCATTAGAACCGACAATGGCCCAGAGTATATAAGTGAGCTGATGGAAAAGTGGTGTGATCAGCATGGTATTGAGCATGTATTTACTCAACCAGGCAATCCACAGCAAAATGCATATGTTGAGCGATTTAATCGTACAGTACGTTATGAGTGTCTAAATCAATATTTATTTCGAGATCTGAGCGAGGTGCAGGACTATACAACTGACTGGCAGTACTTTTATAATCATGAACGACCTCATATGTCAGTAAATGGTTGTCCACCTATTTTTAAACAATAACAAGGCTTTAGATTTTCTACCCATTAATTCAATTAAAAATGGGGGTATTACCTTTTCGTCTATTTTTATAATGCTCTGTTAGTATTCTAAAACATTTAAGTTGACCTGCAATTCGCATTGTTTTCAGCTTGGTTGTATTTTTAAGATAACTGAATTTAAGTTCGATGATGGTTTAAGTGTTTAAAAGTTAATGAGAATTTATCTTTAAGCATGAAGAGGAGGGTCTTTGAGATTTTTTTCTTTGCAAGTTCAATCTGTTGTAATAATAATGGGCCAGAAACTCCAACGAGTCGTTTAAATTGTTCATCATTAAATCGAGTTAAATTTTCATATTGCATACGGCGAGTATAAAGTATTTATAATTTAGCTAGAAATTTATTACAGATGAATATAAAAAACAGGATAGAATCCTGTTTTAGTAATTTGCCATTGACTCTGGTATTTTTTCAAAGAACTTTTTTATAATCTCTTGTTTTGTTAGTTTCCTGTCACTTTCTTCTAACAGTCGATCTAGCCAGATTAAGAGCGCATCATGATTCTTATGACAGTGATTAACAGCTAGAAATTTACTTAAACCATAGCCATCTTGAATATTCAAATCTAGAATCAGTGAATAACCAATTTGTTTAATTTCAGGATTAATAAAAAGATCATTTTTCATTTTAAATTCTCTATTGATTAAAATAAAACTTTAATATTTATTGTTTAAAATTGCACCATAGAAACTTTTTGATAGTTCATAAAAAATACGAAAGACAAAAATATTTTGATGAGCTATCCGTTATGCTTGAATTTCTAAGAGTTGTTTAAAAAAACAATTAAGCCTGCTGTTACTCACCGTAGGATTTTATGAAATTATTTTTGTTAGCTCATAAAATCCCATTTGTTTTTCTGGGGTGTTCGGATAAAGCAGACTGCTCGAATGCCTGAAGCAATGTATTTTTCCTGACAGCGCTTTGTTTCCTCAATGGTCTGATCAACCCACTGAGTTTCGATGGCTATTTGGGCTTTATTGATGTGCAAGAAATTGTGTTCCCAGTTTTTTTCTTGTGAATCGCGGGTGTCTGGCAACATGGCATAAACATGCTGAGGTTTTTATATTTATCTTTCAGTCTCATCCATTGCTCATCATTCAGCGTGAAACTGTAGATTTCTTTATTTTCAACAATACCGAGAAAGCCGATTGTTATACTAAATTACCGTCTTTTGTCCCATTTTTAGGCTAGTAAAATCCTTTGTGAATCAGGCACAATGAAACTATAAATTTCAAGTTTTATAGCCTTAGGGCAAGCGGTATTTTTTAATGACAAATAATAACTTTTCACAAGTAGCAGCATTCATTTGGTCGGTTGCCGATCTTTTACGTGGTGACTTTAAACAATCCCAATATGGTCGTGTGATTTTACCTTTTACCTTACTGCGCCGTCTTGAGTGTGTATTGGCGCCAACTAAAGCCGAAGTACTTGCTGCGAATGAAAAAGTCAAACAAATGCCTTTACCAGAAGAAGCCAAAGAAAAAATGCTTCTCAAGGCAACAGGTGGACTGTCATTCTTTAATACCTCTGAATTGGATTTAGGTAGTCTGGGGCAAAAAGACATCCGTGCCAACCTGAACAACTACATTCAGAACTTTTCTAAAGATGCCCGAGAAATCTTTGAACACTTCAAGTTTGACGAATTTATTGGTCTACTGGATGATGCCAACTTACTTTATAAAGTGGTGCAAAAGTTTGCTGCAACCGATTTAAGTTATAGCGCCGTATCGAACCATGAAATGGGCTTGGTGTTTGAAGAATTAATTCGCCGTTTTGCTGAAAGCTCCAATGAAACCGCAGGGGAACATTTTACCCCACGTGACATCGTACGTTTAACGACTGGTTTGGTCTTTAGCAAAGATGATGATGCTCTGACTAAAGAAGGCATTATCCGGACTATTTACGACCCGACAGCTGGTACGGGTGGATTTTTATCCTCGGGTTCAGAATATGTCTATGAGCATAACCCTGAAGCGGTAATGCGGGTGTTTGGTCAGGAACTCAACCCAGAGTCATACGCGATCTGTAAAGCGGATATGCTGATCAAGGGGCAGGATGTACGTAACATCAAATTGGGTAATACGCTGTCTAATGACCAACTGGCATATGAGAAATTTGACTACATGCTGTCAAATCCACCATTTGGTGTGGATTGGAAGAAGATCGAACAAGACATCAAAGATGAGCATGAGCAAAAAGGTTTTGAAGGGCGTTTCGGTGCAGGCTTGCCTCGTGTATCGGATGGCTCTTTACTGTTCCTGATGCACCTGATTAGCAAGATGCGTGATACTGACAGCAATGGTCAGGGTAGTCGTATCGGCATTATCCTGAATGGTTCGCCTTTGTTTACCGGAAGTGCAGGTAGTGGTGAAAGTGAAATCCGCCGTTATATCCTAGAAGCCGATTTGTTAGAAGCGATTATCGCGCTACCAACCGACATGTTCTATAACACTGGTATTGCGACCTATGTGTGGATACTGAGCAATAAGAAAGATGCTGAGCGTAAAGGCAAAGTGCATTTGATTAATGCTACTAGCCTCAGTTCAAAAATGCGTAAGTCTTTAGGCTCGAAGCGTAATTATTTAACCGATGAAGAAATCCGTACCATTACCCAAAACTACGGCGCATTTGAAGCGGTAGATACCTTAGCCCATGATGGTGAAAGTGATCAGAAAAAGCCTTTCTCAAGCAAAATCTTTAACAGTTACGAGTTTGGCTACCGCCGTGTGACCATCGAGCGTCCTTTGCGTTTATCGGCTCAGGTGAGTGATGCTGCTGTAGCATCCTTACGTTTTGCACCGAAGCCATTTAATGCCGTGATGCAAAAGCTGTATGAGCAATACGGCGCAACATGGACAGCAGACAGTTATGGTCAATTGACTGAGTATGAAGCCGAGATTCGTGCGCTGATTAAAGCTGAATTTAGCGAGCTGAAAGAAAAAGACATTAAGACGGTGTTAGAACCAAAACTGTGGTTAGAACAGCGCAGTTTGATGCGCAAAGCTGAAAACCTACAAGCGAAGCTTGGTACGGCGCAATGTGATGACTTTAATGTCTTTGATGATGTCCTCAAACAAGCACTTAAAGATGCCAATGTGAAGCTTGAGAGCAAAGAGAAGAAGCAATTTATTGATGCGATCACCTGGAAAAATGCGGATGCTGAACCAGTGATCAATAAAGTGGTGAAAGGCTCAGAAAATCCGCTGTATGGTCAGTTTGCTTATAAAGGCAAAGTGGTTGAGTTTGTGCAGGATGGTGATTTGCGTGATGCAGAAAATATTGCCTTAAATCCAAATGTCAGCACCACCGATTTAATCGAGTCTTACTTTAAGCGTGAGGTGCAACCACATGTGCCTGATGCATGGATTAATGCCGATAAGCGTGATGCATTGGATAGTGAAATAGGCATTGTGGGTTATGAGATTCCGTTTAACCGTCATTTTTATGTGTATGAACCACCACGTGATTTAAGCGAGATTGATGCGGATTTAGATGCGGTGAGCCGTGAAATTATGGCACTTCTGCAAGAGGTGCATTCTTAATGGCAAAGTATCAGAAATATGCTGAGTATAAAGATTCAGGTGTAAAGTGGCTTGGTTTAATTCCAAAGCATTGGTCTTCATATTTATTTAAAAGAGTTGTATCGGATATCAAAGATGGAACTCATGGTACACATGCGCGTGTAGAAAATGGGGAGTTATTACTTAGTGCGAAGAATGTATTTAATAGTGGCTTAGAAATAGGTGAGAATGAAAGTTATATACCTATTAAAGACTATAAAGAAATTACTAGTAATGGATTTCCCCAAAAGGGAGACATTTTAGTTACTTGCGTCGGAACTATTGGTCGTTCTTTTGTTTATCCTTTTGATAAATCTTTAGCTTTTCAACGAAGCGTTTCTTTTATACGACTTAATAAAAAAGGTAATGCTCAATTTTATAAATATTTTATTGAGTCAAAAGCATATCAATCACAACTTGAATCTTTGGTTAAATCGAGTGCTCAAGGTGGAATTTACATGGGGGATTTAATTAATACAGTTGTAATTAATTGCCCTTTAGATGAACAAGTCAATATAGCCAACTTCCTCGACCATGAAACCGCAAAAATTGACACTTTAATTGCTAAACAAGAAAAGCTGATTGAACTGCTGAAAGAAAAGCGTCAAGCAGTGATTAGCCATGCCGTGACCAATGGTTTAAATCCTGATGTCACCATGAAAGATTCAGGTGTGGAATGGTTAGGGCAAGTACCTGAGCATTGGGTAATTGGGCGTTTAAAAAATGTATTATCAATAAAAAATGGTCGTGACTATAAAACTGTAGAAGTAGAGATAGGTGGCTATCCTGTGTATGGCTCTGGAGGTATTTTTAAGCGTAGCTCCGCTTATTTATATGATGGCGTATCGATTCTATTTGGTCGCAAAGGAACAGTTGATAAACCATTACTTGTAGAGGGACGCTTTTGGACTGTAGATACTATGTTTTATAGTGAGTTGGATGCTGGTACTGATCCTGAGTATATTTATTTTCAATCTCTTGGTTTCCCATTCGATATGTTGTCTACAAATACTGCTCTTCCAAGTATGACGCAAGAAGATCTATTGAATCTAGGGTTTGTTATTCCTCCATACAATGAACAAAAAGCTATATCTGAGTATATTCAAGATTATCTCAAAAAAAGTAATAGCTTGATGAAAAAGGCTGAATCTGCGATTCAATTGATGCAAGAACGCCGTACAGCTCTAATTTCATCTGCGGTGACAGGCAAGATCGACGTACGCAACTGGCAACACCCCAATGAGGCTAAAACGGAATTAAGCCTATGAATATTCTCAGTTGCCTCAAACAAATGTGGACTCAAGCAGATACAAAAAATCATTGCATAAATAATTGCAATGATTCACTATATGCTCAACAACACCCGACAAGGCTAGGCAAGCAATTGCATCCTCAAACTGTCGGGTTACTTGTTTCTGGAGCCCAAAAAAATATAACAATCAGGGCAAGCCATCTATGAAATCTTTTAACAAGCCTGCCAAAACCTTTGCTGAACAAATCGAGTTATTAAAAGCGCGTGGTATGCAGTTTGCCAATGAACAACAGGCACAATTTTACCTAGAGCAAATCAATTATTATCGCTTAGGTGCCTATTGGCTTCCGTTTGAATACACCCACTCACCACATTGCTTTAAACCTGATACCAGTTTTGAGCAGGTTCTAGAGCTGTATGTCTTTGACCGTGAATTAAGACTACTCATCCTGGATGCCATAGAGCGTCTGGAGGTTGCCGTTCGTACCCGTTTTGCCTATGAACTGGCACATCGGCATGGTTGTCATGCCTATCTACAAGAGCAATACTTTAAACCCGCCTTTAGATGGCACAAATTATTAGAATCACTTGAAGGTGAAGTAGACCGAGCAGACGAAGTCTTTATCGAGCACTATAAACGCACCTATGATGAGCCTGATTTGCCACCAATCTGGGCCACATGCGAAGTCATGAGTTTTGGGCAACTGTCTAAGTGGTATCAGCTGCTGGCACCAATTCAGACACGTAAAGCCATTTCCAGTCATTTTGATTGTGATGAAAAACAGTTTGAAGGCTTATTGCAGCATTTTGTCTACTTAAGAAATACCTGTGCTCATCATTCAAGACTATGGAACCGAAAATTTACCAAAACCATTGCCAAACCGCGCAGTAAGCCGATGGGGCTTCGGGTGCAATGCAATTTTGAACATAGCAACTCAGCAGATCGAAAAATTTATAATAGTCTGGTATTTCTACTCTATTTCATGGACAAAATCGCCCCGCAGCATACATGGCGTAAACGTCTGGTTGATCTGCTTTTGACACATCACAACATATCAAAAACAGCGATGGGCTTCCCTGAAGATTGGCAAAGCCATCCTGTTTGGCACATAGAACCGTAATAAAGAAAATTGGGTATTGAGAGGGTTGGGGAAACATGAGATCGGATGCAACTTTAGAGACCATCTTCCAGCAAGATATTATTGCGCAAATGCAAAGCCATGGTTGGCTTGTTGGTTCAGGTATAGGCTACAACCGTGAAAAAGCGTTGTATGAACAGGATGTTTTAGACTTCGTACAAAAGACCCAAGACAAAGAGTGGCAGAAGTTTAAAAACATCTTCCCCAATGATACCGAACGCCATTTTTTAGATACCGTGGAGGCTCAGCTTAAAAAAGCTGACATCAATGCCACCGATGTCGAATCTCGCAGTTATGGCACATTGGGCGTATTACGGCATGGTATCCGTACCCGTGGGGTACGTTTTTCATTTTGCCAGTTTAAACCTGAACATGGCCTAAACCCTGAACTGAATCAACGCTACAAACAAAACATCTGCCGTGTGGTGCCTGAACTGGTGTATAGCCCATACGCCAACAAAGCCGAACTAGAAGCCACAGGCAAACAAGCCAAAAAATGGCGTATCGACCTTGTATTGTTTATTAATGGCTTCCCTGTGGCAACCATGGAGCTTAAGTCTGAGTTTAAACAAGCGGTGCAAAATGCCATGGCACAGTATAGAAAGACTCGCTTACCCAAGGACCCTGAAACCAACAAGCCTGAACCCTTACTGATGTTTAAACGCGGTGCATTGGTGCACTTTGCCGTGAGTCAGTATGAAGTCTATATGGCGACGCATTTAAATGGTGATAGCACTTACTTCCTGCCATTTAACAAAGGCACCAAAGAGCAGGGTGCAGGTAATGATGTGCCTGAAAATCAAAATGAATATGCAATAGGCTATTTATGGAATGAAGTACTCACGCCTGAAAGCTTACTGAATATTGTCGGTAACTTTATCCATCTTCAGATTGAAGAAAAGGAAGACTGGGAAGGTCGTATATACAAAAAAGAGAGCCTGATATTCCCACGTTATCATCAGTGGAAAGTCGTCACCAAACTGGTTGAGGACTCATTGGCTGAAGGCACAGGACAGAAATACCTGATTCAGCACAGTGCAGGTTCGGGTAAATCTAACTCGATTGCATGGACGGCGCATCAGCTTTCTAGCCTATATGATGCTAACAATAAAAAGATGTTTGATTCCGTCATTGTGGTGACAGACCGAACCATTTTAGATGCGCAATTACAAGACACCATTTATCAGTTTGAACATGCAGATGGCGTCGTGGGACGGATTAACAACAAGGAAGGCGATGGCTCCAAATCGGAGAAACTGGCAAAAGCTTTGGAAATGGCTCAGCCGATTATTATCGTGACCATTCAGACTTTCCCATTTGTACTACGTGCCATTGAAAACAGCACCAGTTTAAAAGAACGTAAATACGCCGTGATTGCCGATGAAGCCCATTCATCCCAAAGCGGTTCCACGGCGCGTCAGCTCAAAGAAACTTTGATGATTGAAGAGCGTGATGAAGATGAACAGCTTTCTTCGGAAGATGTACTTGATGCGGTGATGGCATCACGTAAGGGTAGTGCTAACTTGAGCTTCTATGCCTTTACTGCCACACCTAAGGATAAAACCTTACAGCTCTTTGGTCGTTTACCTGACCCAACCATGCCGCCGTCGAAGACCAATTTGCCTGAAGCCTACCATGTCTATTCCATGCGTCAGGCCATTGAAGAAGGCTTTATTTTGGATGTACTGAAGAACTACACCAACTATAAAGTCATCTATAAGCTCAAGCAGAAAATTGAAGAAAAAGATGCAACCGTTGATGCCAAAAAAGCCAAGATCAAGCTGAACCAATGGGTACGCTTGCATGACCATAATATCTCGCAAAAGGTCGGCGTGATCATCGAGCATTTTAAAAAGAACGTGATGGGTTTATTGGGTGGTCAGGCCAAAGCCATGGTGGTGACCAGCTCACGTAAAGAAGCCGTGCGCTATAAACAGGCTTTTGATAAATACATTGCTGAGAACAAATACCAGAATATTCAAGCCATGGTGGCATTCTCTGGTGAGGTAGAATTTAACCAGAATGATTCTGATAGTAGCCATCTACTGGGGCAGAAATTTACTGAAAGTAACATGAACCCGAACCTGAAAGGTCGTGAGATGCGTAAAGCATTCGATAGCGATGATTTTCAGGTGATGATTGTGGCAAACAAGTTCCAGACCGGCTTTGACCAGCCGAAGCTGTGCGCCATGTACGTAGATAAAAAGTTGGGTGGAGTTGAGTGCGTACAGACCTTATCTCGTTTGAATCGTACTTATCCGGGTAAAGCAGAAACAGGTACCTTTGTTCTGGATTTCTTTAATGAACCGCAAGATATTCTGGATGCCTTCCAGCCTTACTACCAAACGGCAGAACTGGCAGATGTGTCCAATCCTGATCAGGTGTACGATCTGGCCAACAAGTTGAAGTCAGCAGGTATTTTCCTTATGACTGAGGTAGAGCAGTTTACCGAAGCTTTCTATAGCAAGAACAAATCCAATGCAGCACTTGCCAATATCTGTAAGCCTGCGATGCAACGCTGGCAACATCGTTACACGGCAGCCGTGAATGATTATGATGTCACCAAGAACCGTTTAGAACGCTGTAAGCAGACAGGTGACGCCGTACTAATTGCCAATGCGGAAAACGAATTTGTTGAAGCGAAGAAAGCCCGTGATGCGCTGGAAATCTTTAAAAAGGATTTAGGTAGTTTTACCCGTTTCTATGAGTTTATGTCGCAGATCGTGGAATATGACGACAAGGAGCTAGAGAAGCTCAGTCTTTTTGCCCGTAACTTGCGCCCATTACTGCGTGAACAGGTGGCCGAAGAGGATGAGGTTGATCTAAGTAATGTTGCAATGACGCATTACCGTTTGTCTAAGTTACGCCAACAGGATATTCAGCTGAAAGCCGATAGTACTGAGCATAAACTTGAGCCTGGTAATGAACTGGGTACTGCAAAGCCGAAGGACAAGAAAGAAGACTTTTTGTCGCAGATTTTAAGCCGTATGAATGATCTGTTTGTGACGGACAATCTGACAGAGAAAGACATGATCAACTATGCTTTGACCATTGCTGACAAGATGTCCGAGAACACACGAATGATGAAACAGATTAATAATAACACTCGTGAACAGGCCATGCTGGGTGAGTTTGATACGGCGCTTGATGATGCTGTGTTAGACAGCAATGCAGCGCATATGGAGCAAATGACACAGTTGATGAGTGATCCTGCGAAGATGAAGCAGTTTGCGCACATTATTTATGATGTGTTGGTGAGTAAGGAAAAGGATTTAAGAAGTTAAAGGAACACAGGTTCGGGTAACGCATGCAACAGTTAAAACCAGCAATAACTTCACTGGATGTATACCCATCCAGTGACTTTTAGGGCGATTGCTTTATATGATTCACCATTATGAAGGATGTAAGAAGTGATTTCACCTGAAGAAGAATTTGTCACGTTGATTGAACAGTTTACGATTAAAAATACCAGTGATGGGTTGCTGTTCTAAGAGAGCTTTAAAGTTTTTATAGATTGTCTGTATATACAAGAATAGAGAGAAATTTTGATGCAACCACCAAAAGAAACATATAAACCAGCTTACCGGGATTATCTATATAAAGAACTACTCATCTTTAAAGATGTAGAAGAACTACCACCAGTTTTTCATGCAGTAGTAAAAGCAAATCTGTTATTTATGAGAAAACTCGGTAACTTTAAAGAGTTTATAAGTTGCTTAAGTGGAGATATATGTTTTTCTCGATGGATATGGGAAACGGAAGAAATACTTCAACTGTCCAAAGATTGTTTGCGTGATTTTGCACATACTGGCATCACAGAACAGCAATTTGTGGAACAGCATATTGCTTTAGCAGATCGAATACTAGAATTGGCAAAAGCGCGGATTTATGAAGGGCATTGGGAGTATGGAGTTTCGAGTGTTGTAGATCAACAATTTGATGATCTAACAGAGTTATGCCGTCGTATTTGGGATAAAGAAAGTAAAGCATGGATAACATTGGCAAAGGCTTGGGATAAAATTTATATTCATTTGATTGCCTATAATGATGAACAAGTTTGAAAAAGCAAACATGAGGCCGATACTGTGAGGAAGAGCCTCATGAAAAATACTGATTAAAATGAAATCATAAATACAGATAAGTAAAGGAAAATAAGGATGAATCAGAGTATTGAAAATAGTCCATCTCAACGGGAATACCAAGTCGCCTGGCAGACAAGTCAATCCAGGTTAGAGGCTGTCTTTTGGCCTTGAGTCAAAGTGCAGCAATCAGTACCACATCAGCTACCGAAGCACCTAGCGTTCAAACCGATCTGATTGCAGCGTTATATGGACTACATTTCAAGGTTAAGCCTTTAATTCTGAATACAGCCATGCAAAGCTCAAGTACACCAAAGCAGCTCATTTGGGTAGAACAATCTCAAAAAATGACGGTAGATGGATTTGATACAGCGCTGAATAAAATCATCCAATATTTTGAGATTGAGCCATTTTGTACAATTCGTATAGACAATGGGCAAGCTGAAGTCTGTATAAACCATCAACAGCAGCAATCTCATTACGATATATCGACCGATCAGATTGAGCAGTATCTGCAAGAGAAATTTTACAGCTTATGTATACCTCCAGCCGGTCAGGCATATCATGTAGAGATAGATGCCAGATATATAAGTGCTCTCGAACCACAAACAAACTTAGGAAAAATGGCAAGAGATCTTCGAATTAAAAATATCCTTGAAAAAATGAAATGATAAAAGCATATTCTTATTCTAGATACGACATATTATGTCGTTGAAATGCTTACTGTTATAGCTAAAATGGCGGTAATTGATTAATATTAAAAAGAAAAGAGAGGAAATATAACAAGAGGGTAAGCTCATTTCAAATCTAGATCAGGCGGTAAAATTCGCACGAGAGCGTCATGTAGGGCAAGTGGATAAAGCAGGACAGGACTATATTCAACATCCACTGCGCGTCATGCAAAATTTACAACATCCACAGGCCAAATCTGTGCTGTCCTTCACGATATTTTAGAAGATACAGCAACGACAATAGATGAACTCAAAGACTTGGGCTTTGAGCAAAATGTGATAGATGCGATTATCGCCGTGACTAAAATAAATGGTGAAAATCGCTTTCAAGCCGTCCAGCGTACTGTTAAAAATCCGATTGCTTGTGAAGTTAAGCTCGCTGATTTGAGTGACAATATGGATTTATCACGGCTCCCTAACATATCTGTCAAAGATTTAATTCGCTATAAACAATATCAAAAGGTTCAAGAAATACTAAAAGAGGCTTATGCAATTCATCAGCATGTAAATAGTGAACCGTACCGGGTTTGTCGGAGACAGTTTATTTAAGTTAGGCAGCCTAATCTAACGGTTGCATTCGTTCATAATACATTGCTTCAAACCTTACGAAGCGGTGCTTCTTAGGCGAAATATATCCAATTGCACTATACGTGTCATTCGCTTATTTTTACCACGCCATACACCCTGTATTTCAAGCTGTTACATCAAGCGAGAGACCGTACAGCGTTCGACAGAATATCCTTCTTGTTTCAACTGTTTCCAGACTTTACGAATACCGTAGCGGCCAGCACTTTCCTGCCAAATCCGCTTAATCTGATCAGTATAATGCTGATCATGTAAATCACGTTTTGAACGCTTTTCTGGATTCTCGATCAGATCGAGCTGTCAGTAATAGGTCGATGGTGTAATCGGTAAAATTTTACAGATGGCTTCAACACCATAAAGCGCTTTGTTGCTCTGAATGAAATCAACCATTATTTGCCTGGGCGGTCCAACTACGCCTGGGCGAAAAAAGCGGCTGCCTTACGTAGAATTTCATTGGCCCGTTGTAGCTCTTTATTCTCACGTTCCAGTTGTTTGATGCGCTGCTGATCTGATTGGAGTTTAACTGGATTCTGTTGCTTCAAATGCTTCTGATGCCAGGCACGCAGTGTTTCAGGAGTACAGCCGATCTTAGAAGCAATTGCTGTGATTGCAGCCCAAGTAGAGGGTAGTCTTTTTCGGATTCAAGAACTAAGCGAACCGCTCTTTCTTTGATTTCAGGGGACTTTGTTGCACAAAGATTTGAAATGCAAAAGCCCCTAATTGAGCCAAATTTAAGGCGTAACTTGGGTAAGTGGTCGACCTAATTCCGTAAATCTGTTGAGGACTGCT
>NZ_JAAZQW010000047.1:0-16070 GCF_012371415.1 Acinetobacter sp. A3 | reverse complement strand
CTTATTGTTTGAACCCCAATAAGCCAACTTTCCAAAATATGCTAAAAGGTTAAGTGGATTTCATCGAACTCAGGTTATTTATTTTAGCAATAATTTTAATCGCTTAGTTTTAATTAAGCATCGGTAATATACTCAAAATGATTGCAACCCACTAAAGCAAAATAACAGCTCATCCATGTTTCACTGATTCTGAGTCACTTTCAATTCATTTATATGCTTTATGTTTCATACCGAAATGATGAAAAAACTCACTGTGAACAGCAGAAAATATTTTACAGTTGCAACATTTAGGTGCATAATGCACCCCAATAGGGCGAGTTTAGTTTTTCCTCAGCAGAAAATTAAACTTTCCCGCAAATTTTGGCGAAAAAACCCAGTTTTCATTGAAAACTGGGTTTTTTTTATACAAAAATAACAGCACTCATATTCACCCATCAATATAAATGCACCAATATGATGCATAAAACTCATCCATATATTAACTTTTATCATCTGGCCGATAGCAAAGTGATAAGTAACCAGCCAGCCAATTTAAGACAAAAAAAACCCAACCTTGGGGAAAGTTGGGCAGATAAAAAGAAACAATTATGGAGAATTTCATCGTACTACTGAAAAAACCAGTCTGTAGATTTGATATGTAAAATTATGAGAAATTTCACAAAACTCAAAAATCCGACTTAAGTAGTAGGACTACGTGAGAGAATTATGAACTAAATCACAATTTATGTAAAGCATAGTTAATTGGTCTGCTTTATTTTTGCACAAAATCTCAAAATAATGTGAATAAAATCACAAAGTTTTATTATTAAACCCAATTAAATCATCAAAAATTATGGCTATTAGCATGTTTTTAATGCGACAAAAGAGCATTTCTACAAAAAAATTGTCACTTTTTAGGTTATTGTTCACACTAAAACTATTGGTTTTAAGGATTATTTACATAAATAGCATCGCTTATTCCAATCAAAAATTCTTCAACCTGTCATAACTCTAGGGTTCTAAATAACATAATGACTTGTTATCACTACATTTTTAAGGTTGACATCTAAAAAATTGTTTGAATATTTTTCAACCAATAAAATCAATTGGACTTAATGCCTGAAGAATGTTGTTTTAGTTCATTGACTTAATAATTTGTTACACTAAAATGATCAATGTTTCATCCATTTTTAACAAAACTGGTAACTATCATGAAAAAACTCGGTTTAGCCACTGCATTATTATTAGCCATGACCGGTGCTCAAGCGTACCAATTCGAAGTTCAAGGTCAATCTGAATACATCGACAATACAGTAAACGATCAGGACTTTTCTGGTGCCCTTCAAGGTACTTACTACTTCAAAAATGTTGATGCAACTAAAGGTCCATTGGCTGAAGCTGCATTCTTAAACCAAGCATCAAATATTGCTTTAGCGTATAACTATGGTGAAAGCAAAGAGCTTGGGGATCGTGACATTGTGCACGTATATGGCGCTAAAGCTGAAGCGTATGTACCAACCCAATTGGTTCCAGCGTATGCAAGTGCTTCTTATAGCCACACAATTGTAGACAATAAAACTGGTTTTGCAGACGATAACGGCGACCGTTACGCTTTAGAACTTGGTGCAGTTGTTGCACCTAACTTCTTGGTTGCTGTAGGTTATACGAGTGTTGCAGACCAAGCTTCTTTAGATGCGTTCAACATCCTTGCTAATGGTGTTGCTAAAGCAGCGCTTGAGTCAGGCACAATTGCTGAAGACCAAGATGCAATCACTGCACGTACAAAATACGTAGGTGCAATTGACGGCACCAATATGGCTGTTGGTTTTGAAGCAGGTCTAGTTTACGGTGAAAGCACTGCTTATAACTTAAAAACTGATCTTTATTTAACACCAGCACTTAGCGTTGGTGCGTCATACATGGAGTCAAGCTACAACGATTCTCCAAATAAAGCTTGGGGCGCGAACGTAAACTACTTCATCACTCCTGCGGTTTCAGTAGGTGCAAGCTATGTAAATGCAAACTTCGAAGCAGCTAAAGCAGCAGAAGAAGACGATGATGTACTTGACACTCAAACTGTTGGTGTAAACGCTAAATTCCGTTTCTAATTTCACATTAGATACCGAAGTTAAAAAAGACGCTCATCTGAGCGTCTTTTTTTTATGCCTGAAATATGTCATGAAAAATTTGCACGCTGTTTTACTCAGCCGAATCATCATGGTGATGATGCGGTAAGTGGCGAATGTACTGCAATGCGATTAAACGTGACACGATCAATGCCAAATACATCACGCCACAGAACATTTGCAACATGGCAATCAACCGTGCTTCGGGACTGATCGGTATAAGATCAGATAAACCTGTCGCAGATTGCAAACTAAAACTTAAAAACAGTAAATCCAACCAGCTTTGTAAACCTGTAACATTCGGGTTCTGAAAACTATTTGGAATCAATATCTGGCAAATGCTATATAAAAAGGCAAATCCCCAAGCAATTAAAGTAAAGACTGCTGCCGCAGCAAACAACTCATCTTTGGTTAAATAGCGATCATGAAACATATAGCGCAATAAACCATAAGCAGCACTAAAATATGCAGCCGCTTCGCAGGCATGACTCAGTACCAATACCAGCGGATGCCGCACCCCCAATAAAATCAATACTGAAAAAAATAGTGCAGCATATACAAAACTTAGTCCCAGCACACTCAGCATAGGAGTCTGACGAATAACTTTAGCAATCAATAACAAGACCAGTACGCCGACCATCCATGTTATGACTTTATAGGGCATGTTGTGATGTGCAAAAAGTGAGAGCAGCAAAATCACAAATTGTAAGAACAACAGCCATGCCGAAGGTAATATCCGAAAACCTTTCCATACATTTTGTAGTGCTTGCATACGCCTCGGCTGCCTTTTTATTGTTTTGATTTCTAACATAACATGCTGCCAGATCACTGCATGCATGGACTCTGTATCAAAATTGCATATATAAAACCTCTCTCTATGCTTTAGATGAAATAGCCCTCCTAGATGCTAGATAGATCATCCACGAAATTTTAGCCATAAAAAAAGTCCCATTGCTGGGACTTTTTTGAGGTGTTTCAGACCTTAGTGGTCAGATGCACCAGAGATACCAATACCAGTTTGTGAGCGTACGAACTGTGCATCGAATGCTTTACGTTCAGCTTGTGCTTGCGCAGAGTTGTCAGTGATAGAGAACAACCAGCAGCAGAAGAATGAAAGTGGCATTGCAAAGATCGCAGGACCATTGAATGGGTTGATTGGTGTGTCAGAAATTTGCAGCGTATCTACCCAAACTGCTTTAGACAATACAATCAAGGTGACTGCTGAAACTAAGCCTGCTACCCCACCAATCACTGCACCACGAGTCGTTAAGCCTTTCCAGAACATAGATAGTACAAGTACTGGGAAGTTTGCACATGCTGCTACAGAGAATGCTAAACCGACCATGAATGCAACGTTTTGTTTCTCGAAAAGAATACCCAAGATCATTGCGAAGATTGCTAAGCCTAAAGTTGCAATTTTAGACATGCGAAGTTCAGATTCAGGTGTCGTTTGACCTTTCTTGAATACGTTAGCATACAAGTCGTGAGAGATTGCTGAAGCACCAGACAATGTCAAACCAGCTACAACCGCAAGAATTGTTGCGAATGCTACCGCTGAAATGAAGCCCATGAACAAGTCACCGCCAACTGCGTCAGACAAGTGCACCGCAGCCATGTTGTTACCACCAACAAGTTCTAACTTGCCAGTCACTGCCATTTTCGCAACATCAAGGAATTGTGGGTTGTTTGATACATAAAGGATCGCACCAAAACCAATGATGAAGGTCAATAAGTAAAAGTAACCAATGAAACCTGTTGCTACAACTACTGATTTACGTGCTTCTTTCGCGTCTTTTACTGTGAAGAAACGCATCAAGATATGTGGTAAACCTGCAGTACCGAACATTAACGCAAGACCAAGTGAGATTGCATCAATTGGGTTAGACGCTAAATTACCAGGACCCATAATGTTTGCAGCATCTGCCAAGCTCAAGTCATGTACTTTAGAGAATACTTGGATCGATTGCTCGAACATGTTAGTGAAACTGAAGCCCACACCTTTCATTACCATGAAGGCCATGAAAGTTGCACCTGAAAGTAACATCACCGCTTTGATGATCTGTACCCAAGTTGTTGCCAACATACCACCGAACATTACGTAAGCCATCATGAGTAGACCCACGATTACTACCGCAAGGTTGTAGTTCAAACCAAAGAGTAGTTTGATTAACTGGCCCGCACCTACCATCTGTGCAATCAGATAGAACGCAACCACAACAAGTGAACTGAATGCTGCAAGGGTACGTACCGGCTTTTCAGCTAGACGGAACGATACCACGTCAGAAAGGTTATATTTACCTAAGTTACGTAAACGTTCAGCAATCAAGAACAATACAATTGGCCAGCCCACCATGAAGCCCAGTGAATATAGCAAGCCATCAAAGCCTGACATAAACACCATTGCGGAAATACCGAGGAACGATGCTGCTGACATATAGTCACCTGCAATCGCTAGACCATTTTGGAAACCAGAAATACCACCGCCTGCGGTATAGAAGTCCTTAGTGCTCGTAGTTTGCTTCGCTGCCCATTTAGTAATGAACAAAGTTGCACCAACGAAAATTAAGAACATAATAATTGCTGGCCAGTTGGTTGGCTGCTGTTCTGCTGCACCTAAATCTGGTCCTGCAAATGCCATACCTGACATTAATACAGTAGACGCAGCCAGTGCTTTCAATGAATTCCATTTCATCTTAGTGCGTTCCTTTCTCATGTGTAATTGCTTCAACTTCACGCATCGCTTCTTCGTTCAATTGGTCAAGTTTGCCATTCGCAATTGATGAATAAACAGCACACAAAATGAAAGATAAAACGATAATGCTCAGACCTAATGGAATACCCCAAGTCGTCACACCGCCAGAAATTGAACTCAATAAGAATTCTTTGTTATAGCCCACTAAAAGCATGAAACCTACGTACACAAACAACATGATTGCTGTTAATGTCCAACTTAGGTTACTTTTTCTGCGAACCATTTCTTTGAATTTTGGGTTTTGTAGAATGCGTTCTACTTGTACCTCATCCATAACCTGCTCCTTAAAGCGCCCTGCCTTAGGCGCAAATTTTTAATTCGAATTATTTCGAACTTAAAATTAACAATGTTGAAGCCGATTTGCAATTTAGACTTTGGTCGCTAAAAAAATGATCAACCTCAGCGCAAAGGCAATGGAATAGGCTATCATAGCCCTATTGTCGATACTTTTAAGGCATCATGAACAGCTGGCTCATTATGGGGGTTTTAGCCCTCTATATCGCATTACTTTTTATCTGTGCTTTCTATGGGGAAAAACACGCCAGTCGTTTAAGCACGCGTGGGCGCATGCTCATGTTCAGCTTAACTTTAGGGGTGTACTGTTCATCATGGACTTTTTATGGTGCAACGGGCGCAGCCGTTCGTGAAGGGATCATTTTTTTACCCATTTATTTAGGGCCATTGCTGTTTGTCGCTGTTGGTTATGATATTTGGCGACGTTTAGGTCGAGTGCGACAACACCACGCCATTTCATCGATTGCTGACTTTGTTGCTGCACGTTACGGTAAAAGCGGGCCATTGGCATCACTGGTCACAATTTTGGCGGTGATTGCAATTATTCCCTATTTGGCTTTGCAATTACGCGCAATTGCGCTGAGTGCCGCAGTGATTTTGGATCAAAGCACCAATGTTGAAAGTACCACCAATGCGGTGTTATTCCTGACAGGTTTATTGGCTATTTTGGCGATGCTGTTTGGTACTCGACAAATTGCCAATACCGAACAACACGGCGGCTTAATGCTTGCGGTTGCCTTTGAGTCCTTTGTCAAACTATTTGCCTTGCTGGCTGTGGCCTTCTTCTTTGTATTTGAAGCACCCGGCAATATTCATCAAATTGCCAATGATGTTTCAATCACATTTAATGAGGTCCAGCTATTTGGTGTGCCTGAAACCTTCTGGATACAAACCTTATTGGCGGCATTAGCCATTATTTGTTTGCCACGCCAGTTCCACGTGGCAGTGGTTGAATTGCGTGATGAAAAGCACATTCGGGGTGCGCGTCGCTGGTTTGCCGTTTATCTGATTTTAACCACCATCGCGATTGTTCCAATTGCCAGTTGGGCCTTGCACGCAGCTCCGCAATATTTAGCCATCCCAGATGTAGCGGTTTTGTCTTTGCCTCTCAGTTATAACCAAGACTGGTTGACGCTGTTGGCGTTCTTGGGAGGATTCTCCGCCTCAACAGGCATGCTATTGGTATCTTCAGTAGCACTGTCGATCATGCTGAGTAATGACCTGATCATGCCTGCCTTGTGGCGCATGGGCATTTTCTCACGCCATGACAAGCGCTTGCCTTTGGTACTGAAATTCACCCGACGCATTTGTATTTTAGCGGTGATGCTGCTCGGCTTCCTGTTCTTCAACTTCTTTAACGATATTGATCAGCTCTCTGTATTTGGTTTATTGGCCTTTAGTGCAGTGGCACAGTTCTCCCCTGCCCTGATTGGGGGGTTATATTGGCGTGGTGGCAGTAAACAGGGCGTTTATGCAGGCTTAATTGTTGGATTTGCGATGTGGGCCTATACCCTGCTACTTCCGACTATTTTACGCAGCCTGCCAAGTCAGTTCAGCGAGTTTACCCGTGAATTTTTATTGCTGGGACCTTTAGGCATCAATGGGTTACGCCCTGAAGCCTTGCTTGGCTTTGAATCTTTTGCCCCGCTCACACATGGGGTGGTTTGGGCGCTCGGTTTAAATATTTTGTTATATGTTTGGGTGTCACGTATTTTCCGCCCAAGTGTGGCAGAACAGATTCAGGCCGAAAGTTTCTTTTATTATGAAACCAAGCCTTTGCCAACTCAGAACATGAGCAACGAGGTCAGCTATTCACATCAGGATGTAGCGCGTTTAAAAGTAGGCGATTTAATCACACTGGCAAAACGCATTACAGGCGAATCTCCAACCCGACAAGCCTTTGAGCAGTTTAGTCAGCAAAATAATGTGGTGCTGAATGAAAATGCCAATGCCAACGGCATGTGGTGGCGTTTTACCGAACAATATTTGGCAGGCACCATTGGTGCAGCATCTGCGCGTACTTTGCTCACCACTGCCATGGTCAATAACGGACTCGCTTTAGGGCAAGTTGCGAATATTCTTGACCAAGCCTCACAATGGCAACGCTTTAACCAAAACCTAATCATGACCATGATTGACCACATGACCCAAGGCGTGAGTGTGGTAGATGAAAATATGTGTTTGGTAGCATGGAATAATCAATATCTCAAACTATTTGATTATCCTAAAGATATTGTCTATGTCGGGTGCCCAATTGCCGATTTGATTCGCTATAACGCAGAACGTGGTGAATGTGGTCCGGGCTCAATTGAAGAACACGTGCGTAAACGTATTCACTGGATGAAAATGGGCAGTGCACACGAGTTTGAACGCATCCGTAAAGATGGTCGTGTAATTCAAATGCGTGGTAATCCAATTGAAGGCGGTGGTTTCGTGACCACCTTTGCCGATATTACCGCTTTCCGTGAAAACGAAGCCGTACTTGAAGCACGGGTACAAGATCGCACACAACAATTGGCCGATGCTTTGGCAGAACAGCAATTGGCACGTGAACAAGCCGACAAAGCCAATATGTCCAAAAGCCGCTTTATTGCCGCTGCCAGTCATGACTTATTACAGCCAATGCATGCAGCGCGCTTATTCAGTACGGCTTTAGAGCAAAGTATTCAGTCCGATGAAGACCGTAAAACCCTGCAACAACTGGATCGTGCCCTGCATGGTGCAGAAAGTATGCTCTCGGCCTTGTTGGATATTGCCCGTTTGGAAGGCGGTACGATTCAGCCGAAACGTCAGGCTTATCCATTGCATGACTTACTCAGCGATTTAAGCCTGCAATTTAAATCCATTGCGGCACAACGTGGCATTGAATTCCGTGTGCATGACGTACAGTTCTGGATTGATACCGACCCACAATGGATTCGTCGTATTATTCAAAACTTTGTCAGCAATGCGCTGCGCTATACCGCCAAAGGGCGTGTGGTCGTGGGCGTGTTACGTTCTGCAGAACATCCACAACATATTAGAATTGGGGTGTGGGATACAGGTCCGGGTATTGCCGAAGAACAACGTATTAAACTGTTTCAGGAATTTGAGCGTTGCGGACATACGTCGCCTTGGGGTGAGCAAGGTCTAGGTCTTGGGTTAGCGATTGTGCAGCGTATGACCAGTTTGCTGAACTACCCTGTGCATGTCTATTCGGAATTGGGCAAAGGCTCGTGCTTTATGATTGAAGTGCCGATTGTCGAAGCTCCAAAAGTAGTGGCTGCACCTGTGCAAGTGGTGCCGTTGAAAACCAAAGCCTATAAAATTTTGTGTTTAGACAATGATGAAACCATTTTGGAAGGCATGGCGACCCTGCTGAGTAAATGGGGCTATCACGTATTTAAAGCCACCGAACCTGAACAAGCAATTGAGTTGATTCAGCGTGAGCACATTCAAGTTTGGTTGGTCGATCAGCACTTAAATGACGATAAAATCGGTTTAGATTTTATTCTGGAACATCGTCAGGAAGATGTCCCTGTAGCATTAATTACAGCAGACTCCGACCCAGAGTTGCCGCAGCGCTTAAAAGAGCTGAATATTGTATTGCTGAAAAAACCGTTAAAACCAGCATCGCTACGTTCTTGGTTATCTGGACTGAAAATTTCAGGCAGCTGATCCCCATAAAACTTTGTCTGCCCTGCTTTAAACTGTGCTTGATTCAAGCCATGTTTAAAGCGCAAGGCAGGCAAAGCAACTCAATATCCATCTAACTGTTTGATGCTACTTTACCTACTGCAACCCTAGACCACTCAAAAAAACAACAGATTGCCTGTAAAGTGTCACAGCCGCTGGCCTGATGTACAACGGCCATTGACCAAAATTTTCAAAAACGTCGAGTTTTGAGTGCCTGCCATTCACATTAAATACCATCGTCTCACTGGCTATGGCAAAGTCTGACAAGATGGTAAGTGAATATGCTCAATAAATTTTACAATTTGTCTAAGCCCTGAGTTTGTCGTTATTTTTTGCCCTTATCGCCAAAACATTAGACTTTAGTCGTATATGCTTAAAACGCTTCATGCGCGCATAACTAAGTACAAGAAATGATCAATTAGCTGGTGTAGCCTATATAAATACTGCCATTGATCAACCCTTCTTCTCGTTTTAGGAAGTGATGTCATGAATTTAGCTGAATATGAACAGCAGCTTGCCGAACAATCTCAGCAGCTGCATCGTCAATACGGCGTCAATGCGCTCTTACCCGAAATTCAATGGAATCAACTGTTCCCCAATAGCAAACTCAGTTCCACACATCTTCAAGCTTTGGAAACCATTTACCAAAGTGCTGTGCCCTTAGCCTTGCAGGTTTTTGAAGAGTTAAACTTTGATGTATTTAGTCCTGCAGCTTATAAACCTCAAGGTTTAGGTCTGTTCGAGAAACTTGCAGATCAGGAACAACAATTACTCAGCCTTTTGGAGCAAGAAGCTCAAGGTCTCGATGAACCTACCCGCCAACATATTTGGAGTATGTTATTGCGTGGTGGTGCCGTACTGGTCTTTAAAGCATGGTTGGGCAAAGTCAAAACCGATACAGCACAGCTCGACACCTCTCAATTTGATGAGCTGTCCGATTTACTGTTTATTAAAACCCCACCCTTTGAATTGGCAGAACGCTTGAATATTAATGCCCATGCCCCTGCCGAACATATTTTTCTATTATATGGCAATGATGTGTATTTAGACCGTTTTAACAGTCTTGAAACGGCAGCCTTATTTGTCGATTTAGGCGTGTACGATGCTGCGTTTATAAGCCTGAGAGATGACCACGTTGCAAAATACCTGATTGGACAAGGCTATGTCAGTGAGCAGCAAATTGATGAATTGCAATGTGCCTTAAATCCTTTGAATTGTGCCGATTTAAATCCAAAACAGAACTATATTGCTTAGTGTGAGTTGAAGACTTAAATTCCAAGTAATCACATCGCAAACCCCATCCTATTCCAAATAAAAACAAGGCGTGCAATAGCACGCCTTGTGGCTTATTTCATTAACAATACACGAATGAATTTTGCTTAAAACGTCACACGCTTATAATCACGATATTCAGGCTTCCAGAAATTAGCCTCAATTGCCTCTCGTAATGCCTCATCACTCATGACAGCTGCAACGCCTGCATCCATTGCTGCTTTTGCGACTCTAAATGCAATAAATTTAGACACCTGCTGAATTTCATTTAAATCAGGCAATAAATCTGCATTTGGATCCTGCAACAATGGTGAGCAGTCCGCCAGCGCATTACTGGATGCAATTAACATACTGTCTGTCACACGTGTTGCCCCTGCAGCGATTACCCCTAAGCCAATACCTGGGAAAATATACGAGTTATTGCATTGGGAAATATTATAAAGTTTGCCCTGATAGTTCACTGGCTCAAATGGGCTGCCTGTTGCAATTAAGGCCTTGCCTTCAGTCCACTCCAAAATATCGGCAGGAAATGCTTCAACTTGTGAGGTTGGGTTTGACAATGGCAACACAATTGGACGCTCGCAATTGGCAGCCAAGGTTTTAATTACCTCTTCAGTAAATAAACCCGGTTGCCCCGAAACCCCAATCAATACGGTTGGCTTGGCGTTTTGAATGACGTCCAACAGAGAAATCACACCCTCAGGATTACCCCAATGTGCAACACGGTCAGGACTTTGTGCCAATTTACGTTGGAAATCGAGTAAGTTTGGCTGATTGCTGGTGAATAAACCAAAACGATCCACCATATACACACGGGCACGTGCTTCAGCATCGCTCAAGCCTTCCACCACCATTTGCGCCACAATTTGCTCGGCAATACCACATCCTGCAGAACCCGCGCCCAAAAAGGCAATGGTTTGATCTTTCAGCTGCTTGCCTGCCGCACGTGATGCAGCAATTAAACTGCCCACAGATACGGCAGCTGTGCCCTGAATATCATCATTAAAACAGCAAATCTGATCACGATATTTATTCAGCAAGGGCATGGCATTTTTCTGAGCAAAATCTTCAAACTGAATCAATGCCTTTGGCCAACGGCGTTTCACCGCATCAATCACCTGATCGACAAATTGATAGTATTCCTCACCACTAATACGTGGCTGATTCCAGCCCATATAGATCGGGTCATTCAGTAATTGTGGGTTATTGGTGCCGACATCTAAGGTAATGGGCAAGGTATAGGCCGGGCTAATACCACCACATGCTGTATATAAAGACAGTTTCCCAATTGGAATACCCATGCCGCCAATGCCCTGATCACCCAAACCTAAAATACGCTCACCATCGGTAATCACAATCACTTTGACATTCTTTTTATTAATGTTTTGTACAATGTCGTTAATATGGGCACGGTCTGGATAGGAAATAAAAATACCCCGATGACGACGGTAAATATCAGAAAAACGCTGACATGCCTCGCCTACAGTTGGGGTGTAAATAATAGGCATCATTTCACTCAAATGCTGTTCAATCAGGTGATAAAACAGGGTTTCATTGGTGTCCTGAATGTTGCGCAAATAAATATGCTTGTTGATGGCATCGCTAAAAGCAGAATATTGCTGATACGAACGCTGGCTTTGTTCTTCAATATTTTCAATTGCATGTGGAATTAAGCCATGCAAGTTAAAACGGGTGCGTTCTTCTTCTGAAAATGCAGAACCTTTATTTAATAAAGGTAATTCTAAAAGGCCGTTGCCCGCATAGGGAATATATAAAGGACGTTTCTGCTGCAAATTTGCGGTTGTCATTGTTCATCTCATTCTAATCGGTTGCTGATGGCGCATGGATTGAGATGCACCATCTGACATCTGACTAGCTTAGCCCGAATTGCAGCAAATAGGGCATTTAGAAGTTTGATAACCAAATCTGAATGATTTTTATTTCTGATAGCCCATGTTATATAGGCATCGAACCTCATTTATTTGGGTGGTTGCAGTGGCGTCATATCTACAATTAAGCCAGTGAACTTACGCACCAAAGGCAGCACACATAATACGACTGGAAAAGCAAACGCCCAAGAAATCATCCAGTTATGCAACCACAGGGTAAAAAAACCCTCAATCCAGCCCAAATTTCGGACCATGTTAATCAACGAAATGATGCCACTCATCAGACATGATAAAAAGAAAGGCATCACCACAGTGGCCCATTTCATGGGTAATTTGGGTACATTGCCAAAAATCATTGCACGTTGTTTCATGCTCCAGCCTTTTCGCCTCACTGAATGCCGCATACTATGCCATGAATTGCTGGCTTAAAGGATGATTTTTCAGGCAATTTGTTCACGCTTAGCTACAATCTCTGAAATTCGATAAAGCATACAATTGCACTCCCCTAAAGCCCCTGAAATTTGCTATATTTAGCGTTTTTCTGCACATCTATTTTTCGACTAAATATGAATACGGCAATACAAGCAGCGCTCGATCATGCAGTGCAATCCCTTCAAGCTGAAGGTGTACTCCCATCTGACTGGAACAATACGAGTAATTTAACCCGTACCAAAGACCGCAGCCACGGTGATTTCGCATCAAATATTGCCATGATTGCCTCTAAAGCCGCAGGCATGAAGCCACGCGATTTAGCCGAAAAAATTCTTGCTGCTTTGCCTGAAGTTGCAGACATCAGCAAAGCAGAGATTGCAGGCCCTGGTTTTATTAACTTCTTTTTAAATGCCGACCAGCGTTTTAGCGTTTTAGACCAAATTCAAGCACAAAAACAACAATTTGGACGCAGCCAAATCAATGCAGAAAAACGCATTCAGGTCGAGTTCGTTTCTGCCAACCCAACCTCAAGCCTGCACGTGGGTCATGGTCGTGGTGCTGCTTATGGTATGACAGTTGCCAATTTACTTGAAGCCACAGGTGCCAAAGTTGACCGTGAATACTATGTCAATGATGCTGGTCGTCAAATGGATATTTTGGCGACTTCAACTTACTTGCGTTATTTGGAATTGGCAGGTCAAACGCTGGTGTTCCCAAAAAATGCGTATCAAGGCGACTACGTTAAAGACATCGCACAAAGCATTTTAAAACAGGATGGTCAGCGCCATGTACGCCCTGTTGCAGATGTATATAACAATGTGCCTGAAGATGTGCAATATGCGGCAGAACTCGATGCCGATGGCAACAAAGTGGTCTTGTCGGGCGATAAAGAAAAACACATTGATGGTTTGATTTTCAATTCACAAACGCTCTTGGGCGATGATTATCGCGTGTTCCATCAGGCTGCGCTGAATGCTATTTTGGCCGACATTAAAGATGACTTGGGCGAGTTTGGTGTCACCTTTAACCAATGGTTTAGCGAAGCGTCATTGACAGAAAAAATTGATGAAGCCCTACAAACACTAGATCAACGTGGTTATCTATACGAACAAGACGGCAATATCTGGTTTAAATCGACCGCATTTGGCGATGAAAAAGACCGTGTGGTGAAACGTCGCAATGGTCAAACCACTTACTTTGCTTCAGACATTGCTTATCACCTGAATAAATTACAACGTGGCTATACGGACCTAATTGATATTTGGGGTTCAGATCACCACGGTTATATTTCACGTGTGAAAGCGGCCATTGATGCACTAGGCTATGACTCGAAAAAATTAACGGTACTGTTAGTGCAGTTCGTGAGCTTATGGCGTGGCGGTGAAATGGTACAAATGTCATCCCGTTCAGGTCAGTACGTGACCTTGCGTGATTTGCGTAAAGAAGTCGGCAACGATGCTGCGCGTTTCTATTATGTCATGCGCAAATCTGAACAGCACATTGACTTTGACCTAGATTTAGCCGTTTCACAAAGTAAAGACAATGCGGTCTACTATATTCAATATGCACATGCACGTATTTGTCGTATGCTCGAAAAAGCTGCGGCTACGCAATTGAATTTTGATGCGACGACTGCACGTCAGTTTGCCGCTAAACTTGAGCTAGATGCTGAAACTGAAATTTTAGCCAAACTGGCTGCGTATCCTGAAATTTTAGTACGTGCTGCCAACAGCCACGAACCGCATCAGGTAGGTAACTATTTGAAAGAATTAGCAGCATTGTTCCACGGTTGGTACAATGAACATAAAGTTCTGAATGATGATGCAGCCTTGACCCAAGCACGCTTATTGCTTTCAGTAAACGTACAACAAGTCTTGCGGAATGGTTTAGAATTATTAGGTGTCTCTGCACCAGAAACAATGTAAAAGCCCAATAAAAGCATAACAAGAGGAAATCCACGTGTTTGGAAAAACGCAACGCGGTGTATCTGAGCGACCTAATAAGCCCAAAAAACCACTAATTCCAACGTGGTTAGGCACACTCGTGGTGATTTTAATCGTGTTGTGTTTTGCTGTAGCCTTAATGCTATGGAAACCGTGGGCACCTGTGCAGCCTAAAGGGCAAATCAATTCTGAGCATTATCAGGAAGATACCAACAAAGACTATCGTTTTTATGATTTGCTGCCACAGCAACAGGTTACGCCAATTCCTGAGCAAGCAGTGCCTGAAACACAGCAACAGAATACCGTAGTCATTGTTGAAGCACCTGCTGCTGTAGAGGCTCCAGCGGCCAGCGAAGCCAATGTTGGTCTGACAGAAATGCCAGCCCCTGTGGTACAAGCCAGCTATATTCTACAAGTGCGTAGCTATACCGACCCAGATGCTGCAGATGCACGTCGTGCCGAAATTATTTTGAATGGTTTATCGGCAGATGTGGTGAAAAGTGTAGAAGCTGGTGAAACTTGGTATCGAGTGATTTCAGGCCCTTATGATTCAGCCGATGCTGCAGTGATTGCTCAGCAAACTTTGCAGCATAGTGGAATTGATTCAATTGTCGTGAAACGCTAAGCCTCATTGTTATCAATCGACCAAAATCAATTAAAAAAAAGATGCCTCGGCATCTTTTTTTAGGTCTATAGAACGATGTACTCACAAAAATCATCGCTAGATTTACATTAACTGCTGCTCACGTTCGCGTGCACGCTGAAATGCAGGACGCTGTTCCACGCGGGCCAAATAAGCCGCAATCTGTGGATAATGATGTCCTGTACGGCTTTGCAATGCTTGGAGCGGGAAACCCATTTGAATATCGGCAAAAGAAAAATCCCCTGCAAAATAATCATGTTTGGCCAAATAATCTTCTAAATAAGCAATATGATCTTTTAAACGAGGCTGAATAAACCCTGCTTTAACACCTGCTGTAATTTTTTGCGCCATTGGTCGAACTAACCATGGCACATGCTGCGGCACATTGGTCATCACCAACTGCATCACTAACAATGGCATTAATGAACCTTCGGCATAATGCATCCAGTATTGATAGGCTTGCTGTGCTGAAGCCTGCTGCGGTTTAAACTGCCTTTGCGTATCATAATGCTGCTGCAAGTACTCCAAAATGACAGCAGATTCTGCAATGGTCTGTTCTGCATCAGTCAAAATTGGTGCTTTACCCAATGGGTGAATCAGCTTCAACTCATTGGGCGCACTTAAATTGGGCTGACGATGGTAAAACTTGATTTCATAGTTCAAACTCAGCTCTTCGAGTGCCCACAAAATACGGAAAGAGCGGGATTGATCAAGGTGGTGTAAAGTAATCATAAACGTCCTATTTTGTTTTTATTGCATCTGTTTTAAGTGATTGTTATATCTTCTGTTTCACGCAACATTATAAAAAGGCATGTCCTGTATGCCTTTTTATAAGAGACAGATTCAACTCTAGGTTTAACCCAATTCAGTACGAATTTCCACACTGCGTAACAAGGTTTTAGTCACAGGTGTTTTTTGACAGATATTCAGTACTTTTTGCTGTAATTCTACATCCAATACCACTTCAGTTTGCACATGGCGTTCAATCCACTGTTCCTTAAAATGTAGTCAAACATAGTCAAGGACTAATTCGCACTCTGTTAATGTCTTGTTGCCAAGCGTGTA